>CALGLM010000470.1 GCA_937930275.1 uncultured Ignavibacteria bacterium | reverse complement strand
ATATAAATCCGTTAACAAGTAATATTGATAACGTTTTTTATAATGATATTGATTCTTTAAAAATGGTAGTTGATAGAAACATTAAAAAAAGGGAAAGTGAAATTCCCGTAATTGAAAATATGATTATGGAAGAAATGGTAGAATTTTTTTCATGGTACAATGCATTAGATGTTATTCCGGCTATTAAAAATTTGAGAACTTTTTTTGATGAGATAAAAGAAGACGAGCTGACTAAAATAAAGAATAAAATATCCCCTGAAGATTATTCTAAAGTTGAAGATATGACAAAAAGACTTATCGGACGATTATTGCACAATCCTACTTCAAAATTAAGGCAGTTAGCCGAAAACGGAAATAATTACGAGCAAACAGCAAATAGTATATTTCTATTAAAAGAAATTTTTAATTTAAATGGTGAAAAAAAATAAATGGCTAAGAATTCAAAATTAATAATTGGTACACGTAGCAGTAATTTAGCATTATGGCAGGCAGAATTTATTAAATCCGAATTAATGAAAAAGCATTCAAATTTAGAGGTTGAATTAAAGCTAATAAAAACTAAAGGAGATAAAATACTTGATGTTGCGTTATCTAAAATTGGTGATAAGGGATTATTTACCAAAGAGCTTGAAGAACAATTATTAAATAAAAGTATAGATTTAGCAGTCCATAGTTTAAAAGATTTGCAAACTACATTGTTTCCGGGTTTAAAGGTGGGAGCAATAACTAAACGCCATGATGTTGAAGATGTGTTTATTGGACGCAAACCCGGATTAACAATTTTCAACATACCCGAAGGGGGAACTATTGCTACGGGTGCATTAAGGAGAAGAAGCCAACTAAAACATTTAAGACCGGATTTAAACATAGTTGAGCTAAGAGGAAACGTTCCCGGTAGGATACAAAAATTTTTAGAATCTGATTGGGATGGTATAATATTAGCACGTGCCGGTGTAGAAAGGCTTGGCTTAGAAAATAACATTTCATCTGTTATCGGTCTTGATTATTTATTAACAGCACCCGGGCAAGGCGCTTTGGGAATTGAAATTAGAGAAGATGACCCGAATGTTGAGGAGCTTGTTACTATTCTTAATGATAAAAATACTGAACTATGTGTACGTGCAGAAAGGCAGTTTTTGAAGTCACTTGAAGGAGGATGTCAAGCTCCCATTGCGGCTTATGCAAAAATTTTAAACAACGGTTTATTACTTGACGGATTTGCGGGTGCTATTGACGGAAGCATTACATTTAGAAAAAGACTAAGGGGAAAATTGCAATTACCTGAAGAGCTTGGGAAAAAACTTGCTTCTCAAATTTTAGATGCAGGTGCAAAAGAAATTCTTGATGAAATATTTAAAGAAGCCGGAAGGTAGATGAATAATTCATTTAAAAAATTAACTGCAGTTGTTTGCGGTTCAGAAGAAAGTAATGACGATTTAAAAAAACAATTTAAACATATCGGAATAGAAATTAATTTTCTTAAAACTATAAGTATTTTACCTTTACCCATTGACGATATTTCTATTTTAGATAAAGAATACGATTATACAATATTCACTTCCAAACATAGTGTTACATGTTTTTTTGACTTGTTGAAAAAAAATGATAAGCAATTAGTTACAAAAAAAGTTATATGTATCGGAAAAAAAACAAAAGAAGTATGTTTAACTTATGGCGATTTTAATATAGATATCCCAGTACAAAATAGCTCGTCAGGAATTTTTACTTATTTTTTGAACAAGTATTTAATTGATAAGTCAATATTAATACCTGGTTCTAAAATTTCCAATTTATGGTATGTTGATAGATTAAAAACAAACGGTGCCGATGTAAAATTTATTCCTGTTTATGACAATATAGCTACTAAAAGAGATAGATCGGAAGAGCGTCGTGTAGGGAAAGAGTGTAGATCTCGGTGGT
>CALGLM010000469.1 GCA_937930275.1 uncultured Ignavibacteria bacterium | reverse complement strand
GAGATTACGTACGGTGACTGGAGTTCAGACGTGTGCTCTTCCGATCTCGATTCAATCATATCTAATGCACAAAACACAGCATTCTCTTCATTATTAATACCGTCGACCGGTGCACCAAAAACGGCAAAAACTTCATCTCCCACAAATTGTGTAACAAAACCGTCATGTTTTTTGACACACTTGGTCATTAACGAGTAATATGTATTTAAAAAGTTTACAGTTTCTCGTGGTTTTAACTTTTCGCATAAAGCAGTAAAACCACGTAAATCGCAAAACAAAATAGTAACATTGCGCAATTCACCCTCAAAAATAGTTTCCTCGCCGTTTTCTAATACTTTTTCAACAATAGAAGTAGGAACATATTTTTCAAAAAGTTTGAGAATTCTTTCTTGTTCAGTTACTTTGGATTTTAATTCACCTATTAATTTTTTGTTCTTTAATTGCAATTGATAAAGTTGTTTTGCATTTTCAATAGCAACCTTTAATTCATTTTGATCCCATGGTTTAGTTATATATCTATATACTCTTCCGCTGTTAATGGCTTCTATAATTGCGTCTAAGTCACTAAATCCGGTTAATATCATTCTAACTGCATTTGGAAACTCATGCACAACTTTTTCCAAAAATTGAACTCCGGTCATTTCAGGCATTCTCTGGTCGGTAATAATTAATCCGATATCGTTATGTCGTAATAAGTCAATTCCTTCCTTAGCGCTGTTGGCAGTAAAAATATTATAATCTCTACGAAAAGCAGCTTTAAACGAAACCAAATTATGTTCTTCGTCATCAACATAAAGAACTGAAAATTTTTCTTCCATTGTACAATTCCCGATAAATATTGATAGTAAAATTAACTATTTTTTGCTAATTAGGAAAAATAATTGATAAAAAAATATTTATTTAAATAAGTGAGGAATTAAGTATTGATTTTTACAAATATTTTTTACATCTTATTATTGACAGGAAATAAAAAACTAATAATTTATTTCAATATATATAGGAGTTAGGGTATGCAAAAATATTTATATTTATCGTTGATGCCCGAAGCATTAATAGCCTCTATGTTGCCTCCGGAGGAATTTGGTAATTATTTAGCAATAGGAACAAAAAAGCGAACAAGAGGACAAGCAATATTTTTTGAAGTTGATCCAAACTTCCAATCCGATTATTTTAATCTATCAGAAATTGAGACGAGATGTATTCCGCATCCGGACGGGAAACCAAAAAGTTCAGTTTATTTATCGATTTACAGAGTTTTAGAAAACATTCCACTAAGCAATTTAAAAAATCTATATTTAGTAACTGATGACGGAAAAGTATTAGGCTTGGAAAAAGCAGAATATGTAGAAACAAGCAAAGACGAATTGCACTTATATCAACAGCTTTGTCCGGTTACTCCTCAAATTGCAGCAAGGTATAACCCAAGCCAGTTTATGAAATTTGTTACTAATCGCAATCAGCCTGTATCTGTTCCCAAATTAGTATTTGTTGAACTAATTTTGGATGAATTGGCAAATGACCCCAAAAATGCTTCTGCAGATAATCTTCCGTACTTAAATATTGATCACCTAAGAGATTGTTTATCGGGATTAAGGCAAGAATCAAACAAATACACAAAAACAGTTATACGATATCTTCAAGGAGATATTTTATACCGTACTTGCAAGAACGGTATTTTTGTGGGAGACCAAGAATCAATTCTTTATTACCATTTTCCAAATAAAGAAGAACTTTTAAGTAAATACTATTCTTGGTATAGAAGTGCCTTAGTATTAGGTTTTAGATAATAAATTAATTAAATTTTTTACGGAGAATTAAATGGAAAATAGTCTTTTTTGGTTGGTTCCGTTAAATTCGATTTTGGCATTAGCATTTGCTTATTATTTTTATAATCAAATGATGAAAGAAAACGAAGGTACGGATAGGATGAAGCAAATTGCTTCGTATGTTAGGAAAGGAGCGATGGCTTACCTTAAGCAGCAGTATAAAGTTGTGGGAATATTCTTTATTATAATGACAATTTTATTTTCAGTTTTGGCGTTTTTTAACGTTCAAAACGGTTGGGTCCCTTTTGCATTTATATCAGGAGGTTTTTTTAGCGGGTTAGCAGGATTTTTTGGTATGAAGACAGCAACACATGCTTCTGCAAGAACTGCATTCGCAGCTCAAAAATCACTAAATGAGGGATTAAAAATTGCATTTAGAAGCGGTGCCGTAATGGGTTTAGTAGTTGTAGGATTAGGTTTACTGGACATCTCTTTATGGTATATTATTTTAAATCTTTTTATAAATGATGCTTCTATAACGCATAAAATGGTTGTAATTACAACAACAATGCTTACTTTTGGAATGGGGGCATCCACACAAGCATTATTTGCACGTGTAGGAGGGGGTATTTTTACTAAAGCAGCAGATGTAGGAGGGGATTTAGTCGGCAAAGTAGAAGCGGGAATTCCGGAAGATGACCCACGAAATCCTGCTACAATTGCCGATAATGTAGGTGATAATGTAGGTGACGTTGCCGGAATGGGAGCAGATTTATATGAATCTTACTGCGGTTCTATATTGGCAACCGCTGCTTTG
>CALGLM010000468.1 GCA_937930275.1 uncultured Ignavibacteria bacterium | reverse complement strand
ACTTTAAATTTAATTCCTCTAATTTCTACCATTTTTTCAAGACCGTCATCTCTCGGAAAAAGTTGTTTATTAATTTCGCTGCCAATTACACAAACATTTCTTGAACCGTTACTTTCCAATTCGTTAAAAAAACGACCCTGAGTAAAAGACAAGTTGGTTGTGTTAATGTACTCGTAAGTTGTGCCTTGAATAAACACAAATTCAACGGATTCTTGCTGGTGCTTAACTGTTTGAGAAGTCCATACAGTAGGGGCACTTGCTAAAGGTAATTTTGCACGTTCTCTATATTTTTCGTATTCGTCTAATCTTAAATTTCTTCTATTACGAATTTTCCACCAAGGAACATCATTATTAAACCATTCCCATTTATCAATATAAAGGTTATCTGTTCCTAACGAGCTAACACCTTTTTGAAAAGATTGATTTATTCCTTTTATTGCAGTGGACATAAGTACAACGCTTGCAACCCCAATCACTATTCCTAAAGTAGTAAGAACGGATCGCACTTTATTAGCACGTATGGCACGCAACGAAATTAATAAACCTTCTTTTAATTCAAACAGAAAATTTTTCATCTTTTACCTTTAATGTATTGTGGTTTCTCGTTTTGCGGGAATAACTCTGTTTTGAACTTGTTCATCTCGTTCTATTAATCCGTCACGTAAGCGAATAATTCGAGCAGCATGTTCGGCAACCGATTCTTCGTGAGTAACTAATATTATTGTGTTTCCTGCTTTATGAAGTTCATAAAATAGGTACATTATATCTTCACCGGTCTTAGAATCTAAATTTCCGGTTGGCTCGTCAGCTAATATTATTGAAGGTCTTGTTACTAATGCTCTTGCAATAGCAACCCTTTGACGTTGACCTCCTGATAGTTCGTTCGGTTTATGAGTCATTCTATCCAATAAACCCACATGCGTTATCGCTTCTATAGCTCTTTCTTTTCTTTCAGCTGCTCTTACGCCTGCATAAATTAACGGAAGTTCTACATTATGCAGTGCATTTGAACGTGGCAATAAGTTAAATGTTTGAAATACAAAACCTATTTCTCTATTTCTAATTTGAGCTAACTCGTTATCGTTCATATCACTTACATTCAAACCGTTAAAACTATAAAGACCTTTAGTCGGCGTATCAAGACAACCTAATATATTCATCAAAGTGGTTTTTCCCGAACCGCTGGGTCCCATTATCGCAACATATTCATTTTTGTCAATTTTTAACGATACGTCACGTAGGGCAAAAACTTCTTCGCTACCTACTTGATAAATTTTAGCTATATGTTCTATTGTTATTATATTCATTATATTTTCCGTTTATTTTTTTGCAGTAATATCTTTACCTTTTTTCTGAACCATCACTTTAATGTTGTCTTCAAGTTCCTTAGATATCGCTCTGTATGGTCCGGTAACAATTTCTTCGGTTCCGCTTAAACCTTCTTTAATTTCAATGTATGTATCATCACTAATACCGGTTTTAACTTTTACCAATTTCGATTTATTATCTGTTACTGCAAAAACTACTTCATCAGGTTTTACTGATTTTTTCACTTCTTTTGGTTTACTTTCATCATCACTTGCAATATTTCCGTTTGTATTAATTACTTTACCTTGTTCAGTACGAGCAGTAACGCATTGAATAGGAACAGACCATACGTTATATTTTGTTTCTGTTTCAATTTCTGCATCGCAAGACATACCGGGGCGAATATTTTCACCTTCGGTATCAATCAATATTTTAATTTCGAAATTAACAACTTCGTCTTGAGTTCCCGTACCGGTAGATTTTGCACTATTACCAATTTGAGTAACTGTACCTAAAAATTCCCTATCACCGTAAGCATCAATTTTTACTCTTGCCGTATCGCCAATTCCTATCAGCACAACGTCATTTTCATCTACGTCAACTGTTGCTTCCATTAAATTTAGGTTTGCAACTGTCATTAAATTTGTACCTTGGCTAAAGCTACTTCCCAAAACGCGTTCGCTTAATTCAACATTCAAAGCACTTACAGTTCCGTCAATCGGAGAATAAATTGTTGTTTTGGCTAATTGTTCTTGTTGTTCTTTTAATGATTCTTCGGCTTGCAAAATTGCTGATTTTTGTGATTGATATTGACCTAAACTTTGATAATAATTCGATTTAGCGGTTTCTAAATCTGCATCACTTGCAAGTTTTTTCTCATACAACCCTTGAATACGTTTATATTCTTTCTCAACTCTATCAAGATTTGCTTTTTGGACATCTAAGCCTGCTTTAGCTGCTTCCAAACTTGCCAATGCTCTATTCCTTTGAGCGATGTAAATATCCGGTTTAATTTTAATTAATAATTGCCCTTTTTTAACATTATCCCCTTCCTTAATTGGCAATTCCACAACTTCACCGGTTACTTCCGGTGTTAATACTACTTGATAAACAGGATTAATTTTTCCTGTTGCCGAAACAATTTGAGTGATAGTTCTTTTTTGTACTTTTTCGGTTTGTACCGAAATAATTTGTTCTTTTTCGCCGCTAAATGCAACAATTAAAACTATAATTATCAATAATAAACCTAAACCGCCGAATACAAACAGTTTTTTACGATTCTTTTTTGATTGAGCTTTTCCCATTATATTTATCTCCTAATTAAAATTTTATTCGTATTTTTTATAATCTAATTTACCTAATGCATTAACTAATTTATCCTTCATTTTGAAGAATAAAAATTCAGAATCAATATAAGACCTCTGAGCATCAACAAAATTTTTGTCAGCCTGCATTACATCTAATATTGTTCCGCCGCCCAATGTATATTTCTCATTATACAATTTCCTGTTTTCTTCGGCAGAAGTAACATTTTTTATGCTAACTTCTAACTGTTTTTTTGCAGCAATTAAATCTTGATAACTTTGCTTTATTTCAATTTTTATCTGTCTTTCCAAAGCTGTTAAGTCTTCATTACTATTTTTGGCTTGAATTTCAGCTTGTTCAATTGCACTTTCCGTTGACCAACCGTTAAAAATCGGTACATTTACAGATAAACCAACAGTCCAAATTTTTCTATCAAAAAGATCTCCTGGATCAATTGCATTGGTTGAAAAAGAATAGTTCCCCGATAAGCTTGGATATAATCCGCTTTTTGCAATTGTAACATTATTAAATGCACTTTCTAATAATAATTTTTGTCCTCTATAGTCACTTCTATTTGCAAGTGCTTCTTGCACCATTTGTTCAATAGATACAAATTCTTCGGTTAATGCTTTCGTATCAATTTTTGTTTCATCAAAAGGAATCTCATAATCATATTCTTTTAAAACATCTAATGATAGAAAATTCAACAAATTACTTTTTGCTGTTTCGTAATCGTTCGCAGCTTGGATATGCAATAATTCGGCATTTCCGTATTGAACTTGCTGGGCATACAAATCTGCCAATGCAGCAGCTCCTAATTTATTCCTTTCTTGTATCGTTTCTAATAATCTTTGATTATATTTTAAATTTTCTTCTCTTACACTAAGCATTTTTTGCATATTAAGAACTGTATAATACAAATCCGTTGTTTGGTAAACTATATCTTGTTTTAATTTTTCCAAACTAAGTTTTGCTGCGTTATAATTATTTTTGCTTCTATCTAACATTGCAAAAGATGATAGCCCGTCAAATAAATTCCAACTACCTCCGGCACTAACTCCATAACTTCTGCTATCAATAGTTGTTTCGGGACGTCCGACATAATCACCAAATTCATTTAATTGTGTCGTTCCTTTATCTTGCACTTTTTGCCAGTTCCAGCTACCTCTTAACCCAAAATCGGGTAAAAAGTTGCCGTACGAGCTTTTTATGTTACTTTTGTCTGCTTCAATATTATTAATCGATTTAATAACAGAAGTATTTTTTTGTAGTGCAATCTTTATCGCATCATCTAATGTTAATTTAGATTGAGCGTTAATAGATATGCTAAAAACAAGTAGTAATAATAAAACTGACCTTATGTTCATTTTTTCTCCTTAAATGCAAAAAAGATTTTATTTTCTATCTATTAGGACGGAATAAATTAAAAAAAGTTTAATATTATGACAATTTTTTACAATTTTATGTAATTATCTTTAATACTTAGCAAATAATCGTATGCGGCATCAAAATCATTAGATATTTTGCCCTCTAAAATCGCATCTTCAATGGCATCTTTTATCTCTCCGACAATTTTAGACGGTTTTAAATTACAAACTTGCATAATTGTTTTACCGTCAACCGGACATTTAAACAAACGTAATTTATCTTTTTCTTCAACTTCTTTAATTTTACCCACAACAATTTCATAATTTTCAAGATATTTATCTACTTTTTCTTGATTATGACTTGTAATATCTGCCCTGCAAAGAGTAATTAAGTCGTCTAAATCTTCACCTGCATGAACAATTAATCTTCTAATTGCCGAATCAGTTACAGATTCATCAACAAGAGCCATTGGTCGTAAATGAAGTCGCACCAATTTTGTAACATAGTCAATTTGATTAAACGGGAATCGCATTCTTTTAAAAATCCCCTTTACCATTCTTGCCCCAATCTCTTCATGTCCGTGAAAAGTCCAACCAATCCCTTCATAAAACTTTTTTGTCGCCGGTTTTGCAATATCGTGCAGTAAAGCAGCAATTCTTAACCAAGTATTATCAGTAACTTTTGAAATATTATCTATAACCATACAAGTATGGTAAAATACATCCTTGTGATGAAAATCTTTCCTCTGTTCAACTCCCCCGAGTAAATTAACTTCAGGAAAGATTACTTTCATAACTCCTGTTTGGTATAAATGAATTAATCCAATTGAAGGAAAAGGTGAATTAATAATTTTTAAAAATTCATCAGTAATCCTTTCTTGGGATACTATTTTTAATCGATCAGCCATTAACTCGGCAGCATCTAAAATATTTTTTTCAACCGAAAAATTAAGCTGGCTGGCAAACCTAAAAGCTCTTAATATCCTAAGTGGGTCATCACTAAAAGTCTCTTCAGGATTAAGAGGAGTTTTAATTATTTTGTTGTTAATATCTTCAACGCCGCCGAGTGTATCAATTAATTCACAGAAATCATCAGAATTTAATGAAATAGCCAGTGTATTAATTGTAAAATCTCTTCTCATAATATCATCAATAAATGTACCGTTTTCAACAACCGGTTTTCTACTTAAAAAATCGTAGGATTCTTTTCTTGCACCAACAAATTCCAAATTTAAACCCCTATAAGTAAAATGAGCTGTTCCGAAAGTTTTAAATAAATCCACATGGTCAACTCGTAAGCTCTCTGCAACTTTAGTTGCAAATAATGGACCGTTACCCACTACCATTACATCAATATCATTTTTTAATGAACGCTTCAAAATAATATCTCGTACATACCCGCCTATTAAATAGACTTGTTCGTTTTCTTTTTTTGCAATATCTTTTATTTTATTAAATAAATCGTCTTTTAATAAACTTTCAATTTTCAATTTTTATCCTTGTTATTTCCATTTTCAATAAACCAATTAATTTTTTGCAGTTTGCTAAAATATAAACATTGTTTTACTTTATCAATGTTCAAATCAATACTTCTTTTAAGTAAATTTTTTGAATATTCGTAGTCTCCGTTTATAAAATATTCTTCTGAAAGTCTTTCATAGTTGAATTGTTTGTAAAATTTATTTATTAAGATGTAGCTTTCGGCTTTATCAATTATATATTTTGCATTTAAAGTCTTTGGATCTAAAAATAAAAACTTAAGAGTATCTGATTTAATTCTATTCACATCAAAATTAGTTTCATTAAAAATATAATCATTTATCTTATCACTTTCTTTAGTAAAAAATTCATTTAGTCTATATACTTCAAAGTTAAAACTTTCGCTTAAATTATAACTTAATAAAGTATCAAACTCCGGACACTTTTTGCTAAGTGCAATATTTAATTTTGTATCAATAAATTTTAATGTGAAATAAGTATTACTATTTTTTGTAACGGAAATAAAATTATTTAATGAATTTTTTGCATCTAAAAACTTATTTAATTTTATTAAAGAAAGTAAATATCCGTAATATGCAGCATAATTTCCGCTTTCATTATAAAGTAGTTTACTTTCTTTTGCTGCTTTCTCATATTTTTTTTCTTTAAATAATTTATTTATTTCGTTAATGTTGTATGCAATGTATCTTGCGCATTTTTTATTAATCAGCGGTGAATATCCGAAATAGTATATTGCCTTATAGCTATTAAATTTAAAGTTTTGATTATTGATATATGTAAAGTACTTAGAAAACAACTTTTCCGGCTCTAATTTATAGCTATTCCTTAAATCGGCAGTTTTATAGTATTTAAATAATTCCTTGTTGCCATAATGTTTTTGCAAAAATTTAATAAAAGAACCGGATAAAATATATCCGATAGATGAATTTTGGGTAAAAAAATTAAATCCGTTAAATAATTTTCGAGTACTTAAATTATAATGTTTCAATCCTAAATAGGCTAATTCATCTAAATTTCTTTTGGGTTCTATAAGTTCTTCTATAGCCATAGCAAAACCTTCAATAATTGCAGGATTATAATCCCCGGCTAATTTTAACGGTCCGTTTCCTAATTCTGCAGAAAAAACATGGATAATTTCATGAAGCAAATTTCTTTCTGTTGAGTTAACGTCTAAATGAATTTGATAAAGCCATGGTTTTGTTACGTCCGCAGCTCGTGAACCGAATAGTTTTCCCTTCTGAATATCATCTTTATAAATAAAAGATTCAATTTTTTTATTAGGTTTAAAATTTAATATTTTGCTGATCCTATAAAAATAATACTCATGCAATAGGCTTAGTCTTTTAACATTATCATTCTCAATTGAGCTATCAAAATGTACTATAAAATGTTTAGTTTCATTTTTATTACTCAAGTTTTCTATTAAAACAAATTTATTTGTACTAAGTCCGATATGTGGTTTTATAAAAAAATAACCGATTAAAAGAATTAACAAAAAATACAGTTTTATAATATTTTTACAATTTATTCGCTTTATAAAAATAAATATAATCCCTAAAATTAAGGGAATTATTCTACTTAAAACCAACTTTAAATCAATTTCTATCAACTCATCGTAAATTGTTCCGGGGAAATAACCGATTATCAAATTATAGAAATATATTTGTGGGTAAAAATATATTTCAACTATTATCCCTGAAATTATTAATAAAAAAATAAAATAAAATAAAATAGCCTTAAGTTTTATTTTAATTGAATTTATTACCTCATAAACAGAAAATCCCAAAATATTTGCCGGTAAAACAAATAGAATATAATAATTTAAGCCAAATGTGAAATGGCAAAAACCGAATATTAATTCGCCTAAAAGAGAAATTAATATCGGAATGGTAAATACTATAAGAAAAACACTAAATTTATAAAAAAAGGATAATTGAACAAATTTATTTAAACTAAAAAACGTACCCCAAATAGCAAATTGTATTAAGGCGTTAAATATAGCAAATTCATACCCCATTTTATTGGTTAAGGGTAAAAATTGCATAAGAAAAATGAATGATAAAAATATAAAAAACGGAATAAAAAAATATCTGTTTTTTAATAATATAATCAATTTAGAATTCCGATGTTGCAACCCTTTTAATATCAGCGCCTAAGTTGCACAATTTTTCTTCAATTTTTTGATATCCTCTATCTAAATGATAGATTCTTAAAACTTCGGTTGCCCCTTCAGCTGCCAAACCCGCAAGTACAAGAGAAGCGCTTGCACGCAAATCGGTTGACATCACTTTAGCACCTTTTAATGATTTTACCCCTTTAACTACAGCCGAATTTTTTATTACCTCAATATTTGCACCCAAACGGTTAAGCTCATCCACATGCTTAAATCTATCAAAATATATATTATCTGTAACTGTTGAAGTTCCGTTTGCAATTGTCATTAATGCTGTCCATTGAGCTTGC
Source organism: uncultured Ignavibacteria bacterium (assembly GCA_937930275.1). Taxonomy (GTDB): domain Bacteria; phylum Bacteroidota; class Ignavibacteria; order Ignavibacteriales; family Melioribacteraceae; genus JAEXOD01. The sequence continues at coordinate 6,431 of CALGLM010000468.1, read as the reverse complement.
ATATCAGTTGGGAAACCCGGAAAAATATTAGTGATAATATCAACACTTTCTAAGCTAATATTTTCAGCATTAAGCCCTATTACACCGTTACCAAAAGAAATTTCACATCCTGCTTGTGCAAGTTTATCTGTTATACTAAGAATGTTTTTAGGTTCATCGTATTCAATTTCAATATTCCCTTTTGTTATAGCTCCTGCTATAAGTAAAGTACCCGCTTCTATTCTATCCCCTATATTTGCAATTTCTGTTGCCTCTAATTCATCCACTCCTTCAATTTCCAATGTATTTGTCCCTATCCCCTCAATTTTTGCTCCCATTTTTTTAAGATAATTTGCTAATAATGTAATCTCGGGTTCAGTTGCCGCATTAGTAATTAACGTATTTCCTTTTGCCATAACAGCCGCCATAAGCGCATTACCTGTAGCTCCCACAGAAGAAATATCAAAATTAATTTTAGCGCCGTGAAGTTTATTCGATTTTGCAATTATATAACCCTCTTCTAATTCAATTTGAGCCCCAAGTTTTTTCATTGCTTCCAGATGGAGATTAATCGGACGAGGTCCCCACGCACAACCACCCGGAAGTGATACTTTAGCATATCCGTATTTTGATAATAACGGGCCAAGCACATAAACGGAAGCTCTCATTTTTTTTACTTGTTCGTAAGGCGCAACTTGATTATTAATTCCGCTTGTATCTATTTTTAACTCATAATCTTTAAAAGTTACTTCAGCTCCTAAATTCATCAGAAGTTTATTCATAGTAAATATATCATTTACTTCCGGTGTATTAAAAAAAGTATTAATTCCTCTATTAAGTAGTGCGGCCGGAATTAATGCCAATGAAGAATTTTTTGCTCCGCTAATTTTAACTTTCCCTCTTAATTTATTGCCGCCTCTAATAATAAATTTATCCATATTACCTTAAAATTAATTTAATCGAAGAAGTGTCCCGTTTTGTCCTGAAATAAACACGGTTCCGTTTTTATTTTTATAAAGTTTTGTGAAGTTAACAAATGTTTTTGTAGTCACAATTTTAAAGTCTTTTCCGCCGTTATTAGAAAATATTAATCTACCTTTAGTTCCTACTCCTAATATATTCTTTTTATCTAAAAATTTTATACCCGAAAGTGAACCTACAAATCCTGTTTTAATAATCTGCCAACTTTCACCGTTATTGCTTGAAAAAAGAATATCGCCGCTTCCTCCGCATGCAACCCCATCACCATTACTTAAACTAACCGAACGCAAATATTTATTTGTGTTGGATTCAACTTTTTTCCAATCAATTCCCCCGTTTTCGGTCTTTAAGATTAAACCGTTCCATCCTACAATAATTCCGTTATCTGAATCGGTAAAATCGATATCGTACAATATTTCTTGTGTCGGAACATTAATTTTTTGCCAATTATTTCCCTTATCTTTAGTAATATATAACATGCCTTTACTACCTAAGATAAACCCGGTTGTTTGATTTTTGAAAAATATTTTAAATATGCTAAAATCGTTGGAGAAAGTATATTTGGTAAAATTCTTAAAATAGTTATAACTGCTGTAAATCTCAGATTTATTTCCTACTAAAAAACTTTTTCCGTCTTTCAATATGCATCCGTCAAAAACGTTTACAGCACTATCTATATTAGCCGCAGACCAATTTTTCCCTTCGTTAAAACTTAAATAGACTAAACCTGAATCCCCACCTATAATCCCTGTTTTTCCTGCAAAACGAACAAAGTTTATATCTTTAGATGTACTTAATTCAATTTTTTGAATTTTATTCAAATTAAATTTTAAGTCTTCGGTAAATAGTGTTTGGATATTGTATTTTTCAAGCTCTTCAAGTTTATCACTGTTTAAAAGCTCGTCTATTTGAACATAAAGGAAATAAGACAGTGATAATATTATAACAACAAAAATTGAAAATCCTATAGTCGAATAAATCTTAATTTTTTTTGGATCTTTTTTTATTCTTTTTGGTTTTGCAGTATTATACTTTGCTATATTCTTTTCCAATTCATCAATAGCACCATAAAAATCGTTACAATTTTGATATCTATCTGCAATATTTTTTTTCATAGCAAGAGAAATAATTTTATCAAGTTGTTCCGGTAAACCAAATACTATTCTTGAAACTTTAGGTTCTTCCTTTTTAAGATGTCCTTCCATTACTTCAAAATCATTATCGCTAAAAAATGGAGGTTCACCTACCAACATTTCGTAAAAAGTACACCCTACCGAATATATATCACTTTGAATTGATAATTCACCGCCTTTAACTTGCTCCGGACTCATATAATACAATGTTCCTACTTTTGCACCGGTTTTTGTCATCCCTTTTTCGTTAATCGCTTTTGAGATTCCAAAATCCATTATTTTTACGCTTCCGTCTTTAGCTAAAATAATGTTAGAAGGCTTTATATCTCTATGAATAAAACCTTTTGAATGGGCAAATGCTAAACCTTGAAGAATATTTTTAGTGATAAAAATTGAGTCGGTAACAGTTAGTTTTTTCCTTCGATATATTATTTTTTCTAAACTTTCGCCGTCAATATACTCCATCACGATTCCTAAAATTCCCTCAAATTCAATAAAACCATATACGGTAGCAATATTTTGATGCAATAACTTTGCTTGGTTTCTTGCCTCTTTTTTGAAGCGCTCAATAAACCGTTCGTTTTCATTGTTTTGAGCACTTAACATTTTTATGGCTACATAACGGTCAAGCTTAGTATCATACGCTTTGTAAACTACACCCATGCCCCCTTTCCCTAACAAAGAAACTATTTTATAACTTTCAATGTTCTTACCGATATAGTTTTCCATACAACCGAAGTTTTGTTGTTTAATTTTAAGTGAAGACCAAATATAATAAATTATTTAGTTTTATTTTGTATTTTTATAGAATTTTCAATATTTTTGTAATTGTAAAAAATTGTTCTTGCTAAATTTTGTTTAAAATAGTAAATTTACTATTCTCTTTTTGCGAGGATGGCGAAATTGGTAGACGCGCTAGACTTAGGATCTAGTATCGCAAGATGTGGGGGTTCGAGTCCCCCTCTTCGCACTCAACTTTAATCCCTTTTGTTAATTATTTAGAGGTAAAAAAATTGGAAACCACAATTAATAAGATTAATGAATGTAACTATGAACTTGTTATTACTGTGCCATATAACGACTTGATAAATGACTTTGAAGAAGCTTATAAGAAAGAAAGCAAAGAAATAACATATCCCGGCTTTAGAAAAGGAAAAGCTCCGATTTCTTTAGTTAAACGTATGTATAGAAAAGAAATCGAAGAATATGCAGCTCAAAAAGCAGCTGACGGCTTTATTAACAAAGCTATTGAAGATGGCGGTTATGAGTTATTGAACAAACATATCTTAAAAGAACTTAAAGTTAATTTTGATGAAAATGTTCAGTACTTTGTTGATATTGAATTAGTCCCTAAATTAGAATTAAATGGATACAAGGGATTAGAAATTGAAAAAAAGAATTACTCAATTGATTCCACTTATGTTGACTTAATTGTTAATGATTTCAAAAAGCCGTTTGCAGAATTAGTTGCTGCAGAAAAAGTTGAAGATAAAAACTTTGTTGTTATATATAAACTTGACGAAGAAAAATTAAAAGAACATGACGGTCATAATATAGTTGAAAATATTGAAGATTCGGCTTATCCTAATGATACTCTTGATGTTAACAATATTGATTTAACTTCTTCAAGATTAAAAAAACAATTTGCTGATGCTTTTGTAGGAAAATCAATTGGTGATACAGTAGAATTAACTGATGAACACTCACACGGTGAACATGTACATATGTCTAAATTCTACTTAATTATTGATAAAATTTATAAAGTTGAATTTAAGGATTTGACTGAAGACCAGATAAAAGAAATAACAAAAAATAAATGTTCAAACGAAACTGAATTACGCGAATTGATTAATACTGACTACATTAAATATTATCAAAATATTTCTGAAACTGATGCAAATAATAGCTTATATAAAACAATAATTGATAATAATCCGTTTGAAGTGCCAAATCGTTTTGTTTTTGATACTCTTCAAATGTTGGTACAACAAGAAAGAAAAAATTTAACGAAAGAGCAAAATAAAACTATTAACGATGATTTTTTATATAATTACTTATATGATAAAGCTGTAGAAAATGTTAAATGGTTTATAATTTCAAAGAATATTCAAAGAATTGAAAACTTAGGTTTTAGCGAAGAAGAATTTGAAAACTTTTTAAAAGAAAGACATGAAAAAACTGGTTTGGATATTGAGAAATTGAGAAGTTATTATAAAGAATCAAAACGTCATGAACAAGAAGTTGAACAAAAAGTTCTTCAATTTGTAAAAGAAAACAATACTTTCAAAACTGTTGATGTTCCCTTAAAAGGAGAATAAACTTGAAACCAGAAATTTATAATCAATTAGTACCGTATGTAATTGAACAGACCGGACGCGGAGAAAGAGGAATGGATATTTTTTCACGTTTATTACGTGAAAGAATAATTTTTCTTGGTTCTGCTATTGATGACCATGTAGCAAGTATTATTATTGCTCAACTAATACTTCTTGAGGCAGAAGATCCGGATAAAGATATCAGTCTGTACATAAATTCTCCCGGAGGAAGTGTTTCGGCAGGATTAGCTATTTACGACACAATGAAATTTATAAAATGTGATGTTGCGACTATTTGCGTTGGTCTTGCAGCAAGTATGGGTGCTGTTCTATTAGCAGGCGGAGCACCAAAAAAACGTACTTCTTTACCCAATTCTAAAATTATGATCCATCAACCATGGATTGGCGGTTTGCAAGGTCAAACTACAGATATCGAAATTCATGCCCGTGAAATGGTTAAAACAAGAAATACACTTTATTCAATTCTTGCCGATCATACCGGTAAATCAATTGAGCAAATTGCTAAAGATTGTGATAGAGATTATTACTTAACTTCCGAAGAAGCTAAAGAATATAATCTTATTGATAATATTTTGGAAAAACGAATAACACCTGTCGCAAAAAAAGAAGAATAAATTGAAATATATTTTATAAAAAGAAAAAGAGATTCATTGCAGAATCTCTTTTTTTGTTTTAAATTAAAATTAAACTTTTGAAATTTTTAGGAATCACATTATGAAAAAATTATGGCTTATTTATTTTGTTTTACTAATTTCGACTATTACCGGACAACAAAAGCTGTTTTCAATTGAAGATGTTGTTTTTAATTCATACTCTTCTTTGGCACCAACTACAGTATCACAATTAAATTTAATTAAAGGGAGTGATAAACTTTACTATGTAAATGCTGATAATGTATTACTTATTGAGGAAATTTCAAAAGGAAATCCAAACGAAATTATCTCACTTGAAGAATTAAATAATTTATTGCAAAAAGAGAAATTAGAAAGAGAACGTAGTTTTCCGAAGATTAATTTTTTAAATAATGATAATTTTATTTTTACACAAAATAATACTGTTATTGAATATAATATAAAAAATAAAAGTCTTAATCTAATTTATTCACTGCCACAAGAAGCAGAAAATATAGAATATTCATCAAATTTTTTAAATTCCTCATTCACAATTAAAAACAATGTGTATTTTGCCGTAAAAGGAAATGTAATAAAATTAAGTGATGAAAATAACAGCGACATCATTTTTGGACAATCGGTTCATCGTAACGAATTCGGTATAGAAAAAGGTATTTTTCTTTCTCCTGATTCAAAATCGGTTGCATTTTACAGAATGGATCAAACAATGGTTACAAATTATCCAATTTTAAACTTAGATAGCCTTCCTGCTCAAGTTAATTATGTTAAATACCCTATGGCAGGAGGTAAAAGTCACGAAGTTACTATCGGTGTTTTTAATTCTGAAACTCAAAAACAAGTATATTTAGAAACCGGCTTACCAAAAGATCAATATTTAACATGCGTTACATGGAGTCCTGATAATAAATTTATATTTGTCACAATTTTGAATAGAGACCAAAATCATTTAGATTTGGTTAAATTTGACGTAATGACGGGAAAAAAAATAAAAACTCTATTTAGCGAAGATGATACTAAATTTGTAGAACCTGAACATCCTTTATATTTCTTACCTAAAAGCAATAATTTATTTTTATGGTCATCAAAGCGCGATGGCTGGAATCATTTATATTTATACGATATTGAAGGCAATTTGATAAAACAGATCACAAAAGGAAATTGGGAAGTTACCGAAATTTTAGGTTTTGATAAAAAAGTTGAAAATTTGTTTTATTTATCAACAGAAAAATCCCCTCTTGAAAGACATTTGTACAAAATTAATATAAAATCACTTAAAACTGATTGCTTAACCGAAGTACCTGGTATACATGAAATAATTTTTGAAAACGGTAACTTTTTCATAGATAAATATAACAGTACAACCATTCCTA
>CALGLM010000467.1 GCA_937930275.1 uncultured Ignavibacteria bacterium | reverse complement strand
CGGAAACGTATATTTTTAACTTTGCAATTGGCGATAACGTAAGCTTATTATTTTCCGATTTATTAATATTCCCTCCCAAATAAAATTTCCCGTATTCTAAATTATATTCCCCTTCTGCAAATGCACATAAAATATTTTCACTAAAAAATGCTTCGCCTATATTATAATAGTTCAACTTTATAAAATTATTTTCAACACCTATATTAAACCTATAGCTTCCCAATTTTTCGTGGCTATAAAATAAACGTGTTATTAAATGCTTATTGCTAAATGAATTACTTGTATATTTATTGAATTGTTTATTAACTAATGAATAATTATTATACAATACAATATTGCAATTTTTTATTATCTCCAACTTGTTTTTCATTGAAACCGTAAATAGAGCCGAGTTTGTAATATAGAAAACATTCATATTTTTATACAAAGTCGGTGAATAGTCTTCATATGTTGTTTTATTATACATCAAATTTATTTTATTATCCATGTTTTGTTTCAGGTAAAATTCTCCTTCTAAAAACATTCCCCTATTTGTATATTTATAATAATTATCATATTTATATGATGGCGAATAATAAAAAAATGTTCTTGTTTTTATACTATCAACGTATTCCCCTACTTTATCAATTTTATTTAAAGTGCTTATACTTAATGATTTAATCCCTTCAATAGGTATAGCACCGCAAACGGATATATTATTCCCCCTTTTTACATTTAACAAGTTTAATGAACCTCCCGATTTTATATTTCCGGCAATACTTACATTTGGCGAGTTATTAATCTCTATCCTATTCCAACCGTACATCGGTAAAAACATCACGGTTTCAGAATAATAATCCTTCGGAATAATTATATCCTCTACAGTCAAATTAAAATTGTTTATTTTACCCCTTTTTAATAGATACGCATAATAATTTCTATTTTTTATTACATTAAAGTTGTTTTTAACATCTAAATATTCGGCAGGAGTGTTAAATATAAACATATTATCAACTTCAGTAATTCTGTAATTATTAATAGAGTTATTTAAATATTCATATTTGTAGTTTGATGAACTCACCTTATCATTTAAATTTAATAAATCGTTTCTAACATAAAATGTAAATTTATTTTCTTGATTTTCGACTAATTTAACTGTTGCATTGTATGGGTAATATCCAATCTTGATAATATTTAACTTAATTTCGGCAGACTGTAAATCACTGATCGTAAACTTGCCCAAACTATCTGTTAATACAATAATATTTTCATCAATAATTTTAACAACTGCATTGGGTACAACCAAACTATCGGTTTCAGAAAGGACTTTGCCGGTTATCGTAAAATTTTGCCCTAATAGATGCAAATTGGCATATAAAAGAAATAATAACGTTAATAATTTAAAATAATTCCGCATTCTCATTCGCTACCTCAACAAACTCAACTATTTATTAATAAACGAGTATTAATTATTACAAAATACAAAAAATATTTGTTGATTAACTAACATTTTTTTTATAACTTAATTAAATATTAAATTTGTATAATACATTGATAATTAGGGGTTAAGATGCAGAATTGCAATAACGAATTATTCGATATAAATTTATTGCAAAGTATTTTTGATTGTTTTAATTTGGTTATAAAGCTGCCGATTTCAATTACTGACGTAAACGGCAAATTTATTGCTACAAGCGGAAACCACAATATATGCGATAATTTTTATTGCTTAAATCCGGAAACAAGTAAAGAATGCTTTAATAGTAAAATATATGCTTCACCAAACTTAAATCTTCCGAATAACGAGTTAATACATCAATGCCCTTATGATTTATTAAATATCTTTTTTCCTATTATTATTAATAATACAAAATGCGGTAATTTAGTGCTCGGTAATTTTTTACTTAAACAACCCGATTACAATTTGTTTATTGAAAAAGCCAAAATATCGAAATTAAGTGAAGAAAAATTTAAGGAAGACTTAAAATTAGTGCCGGTTTGGTCTTTAGAAGAATTAAACAAACATATAGAACTTGCAAATCGAATACTAAAAATAATTGTAGAGAAAAGTCAGATTTCAGTTAATAACGCAACAACCGAGAACCATTTAACTACTAATCTATTTGTAAACGAAGAGTTTAGAAATAACCTGGCAATCTACAAATCAATATTAGAAACATCCCCCGATGATATAACCATTGCGGATTTAAACGGAGATGTTAAAATTATTTCTAATGCGGCATTAAAAATATTTGGATATGACACTGTAGATGAAGTTATAGGAATGAATTGTTTAAAATTTATTGCCGATGATTATAAACAGTTTGCGACAAATAGAATTGAAAAGTTGCTAAAAAAAGAAGATGTAGGAAGCGCAGAATATTTGGGGGTAAAAAAGGACGGTACTTTTATTGATATAGAAATTAATTCCCAATTAATGACTAACGAAAATAACGAGCCTTCCGGTTTATTATTTATTGTACGCGACATTACCGAGAGGAAAAAATCCGAATATAAATTAAAACGGACTTTATTAAGATACAATTCATTATTTAAAACAACTCTTGACGGTATATGGTTACTAAACTTAGAGGGAGAAGTAGTTGAAGTTAATGATTCTTACTGTAAAATTATTGGATATGAAAAAGAAGAAATTTTAGGGAAACATATTTGGGATTTTGATATTGTTCAAACGAAAGATGATGTTAAAGATGCAATAAATAAAATTGTTTCGGCAGGTTATTTAAGGTTTAACAGTATTCATAAATGCAAATCAGGCAACAAAGTTTATATTGAAGTTAGTACCAACTATCTACCAAGCGAAAAACTAATACTTGCTTATTTAAGCAATATTAATGATAGAGTTACTTATCAAAACGAAATAGAAAAAAGTGAAACGAAATATAGAATGCTTGCCGAAACCGCTGCAGATATTATAGTACTATACGAACCAAACGGAACCATTCAGTATTTAAATAATGCGGGTATTAATAAATTTAAATTAAAAAACGACTACACTTTGCATAATGTTTTTGAGTTTATTCCCGATACCTACAAATCTAAAATCTATAAAAACATACAAGAACGTGAAAGCGGTAAAATGGGTTTGCGTACATTTGAAATTGAACTAAATGACATTAATAACGATACTTTTCCGGTGGAAATAAATAGCAGCCCAATAATTCAAGATAATAATATAGTCGGTTATTTATCAATAGTACGAGATATAACGGATAGAAAGCAGTTTAAAGAAGCATTAATAAAAAGCGAAGCACGATTTAAAACTATTTTTGAAGGTGCGCCGGATGCTATGTTTATTGCCGATATTTCGGACGGTAAAATATTAAGCGCAAACACTGCGGCAACCACTTTATTAAAAAGACCGTTGGAAGAAATATTAACAATGAACCAGCATCAACTTCATCCGCCTGTATATGCCAACAAAGTTAAAGCTGTTTTTTTTGATTACATCAAAAACTTGTTTAATAAAGTCCGCTCTACTCCCTTTGAAACATTTGTTATACAATCAGACGGAAACATTATTCCGGTTGAAGTAAATGCCCAAATTATAGAGTTTAATAATATTTCGGCTTTATTAGGAACCTTTCGTGATATCTCCGAAAGAAAAATTGTCGAAAAAAAATTATTTGATAGCGAACAAAGGTTTAAGCAAGTTGCGGAAAACTCAATGGAATTTATTTGGGAAGTTGATGAAAACGGGCTTTATACTTATACAAATAATGTGGTTTATAAAATTTTGGGATACACTCCTAAAGAGATGATAGGCAAATTACATTTTTATGATACCTTTAAAAGTGATAATAAGGAAGCCTTAATAAATATTGCTAAAACAGCATTTAAAAATAAACAATCATTCACAAATTTTATTAACACTAATTTACATAAAAACGGGCAAGAAGTTATTTTGTCAACAAATGCAATTCCGGTTGTTAACGAAGAAGGAATTTTAATAGGATACCGTGGCGTAGATATTGACATAACAAAACGAATAAAAGAAGAAAAATTAAAAGAACGACAACTTAAATTTACCAAAGCTTTAAATGAAATTGCAGAGATTATTTTACAAGTTGAAGACCCCGTTGTTTTGCTCGAAAAAACAAACATGGTTATAGGCAGCACATTAAATGTAGATAGGTCGCTTATTTATAAGGTTTCTTATAGCAATCAAGCCCTTTTGGGGTTATGTGAATGGCTTAATAAAGAATCCGAGTTAAATGTTCGTTCAATTAATACATACCCTATTGACCCGTTTCATATACCTTTAGATATAATTAAAAACGACAAGTGCTTTTTGATAAGTCATAAAAGTAAAGTTGGAGAAGCATTTAATCATGACGGTTGTGGTGAATTAATTCACAATTTCTTTAAGATTAAAAGCTTGCTTTGGTATCCTTTTTCTTTTAATGAAGACGGATTTTATCTATTTATTTTTAATTATATGGAAACCGAAAACAATTTTGACGATGATATTTTCGGTTTTTTGGAATCTGCTACAAAACATGTTAGTTTATCCTTAATTAAAATTAAAATGCTTGAAGAAAAGGTTGAATCCGAAAAAAGGCTTAAAACCGCGTTGGATAAAGCCGAAGAAATGAATAGACTAAAATCTTTATTTTTAGCTAATATGAACCATGAATTGAGAACGCCGTTAAACGGAATATTGGGTTTTGCTTCTGTTTTAGCAAGCGAGCTAACCGATAGCGATTTTTGTGAAATGGCAAATAACATTCATAATTCTGCCAAAAGATTAGACAACACCTTAAATTTAATCTTAGATTTGGCAAATTTAGAATCTGAAAAAGATAATATTGATATTACCCCGACAGAAATTGTTGCCTTAACAAAAAAGATTGCCGATAAATATCATAATATTGCCGCAAAAAAAAATCTTGTATATAAATTAAATATTTCAAACTCAAACACAACCGTATTATTAGATCCAAACCTTTATACAAAAGCTATATCTAATTTATTAAATAATGCATTTAAATATACTTTATACGGCAAAGTTGAAGTAGAAGCTGGTTTAATTGATGTTTCGGGGAAAGAACATTTTTACGTCAAAATCTCAGATACGGGAATAGGTATTCCAAAGGATAAAACCGAAATAATTTGGGAGCCGTTTAGGCAGGTAAGTGAAGGTTTAAGCAGAGGATACCAAGGGGCAGGATTAGGATTAAGTATAGCAAAAAAAATTATTGATCTTTTGCACGGATCAATCTCGTTAAAAAGCGAACTGGGAGAAGGGACAATATTTACAATATATTTGCCAACCTCAAACGGAAAATTTAATGATTACCCAAATGCCAATAAAACAATTAATAAAAGTAATATTAATGTTATTACTTCCAAAAAGCCCAATATTTTATACGTAGAAGATGATTGCACAAATAGAGAGGTTCTGGAAATTTACTTGCGACCAAATTTTAATATTGCTATGGCAGAAGATGCCGAAACCGCAGTAAACTTATTAACGGAAAAAAAATTTGATATAATATTAATTGACATTAATTTGGGAATAGGTATGAACGGTATTGAATTGGCAAAATATTTACGTTCACAAAACGATTATTGTTCTATTCCTTTAATAGCTGTAACTGCTTATACTTCGGATATAGACAAACATGATTACATAACAAATGGTTTTAACGCAGTATTAGGGAAACCATATGAAAAGGAAGAATTGTATTCGTT
>CALGLM010000466.1 GCA_937930275.1 uncultured Ignavibacteria bacterium | reverse complement strand
AAAAAAATATATGAAGTTAGCTGGGGTTATAAAAAGAAAGGAAATACAAATATATATGTGTCTTCGGGATACTCGGGATGGGGTCCGCCTGTAAGATTGGGGAGCAGAACAGAAATAGTAAATATTAAATTACATTTTAATTAGCCAAAAACTCATCTTTGGGAATTGTAAACCAAATAGTTGTTCCTTTGTTTTCTACGCTTTCAATTCCCATAGTGCCTTTGTTTATTTTTACAAAATCCATACATAATTCCAAACCCATTCCGGTACCATGTTCGTTTTTTGTTCCTTTAGTTGAAACAGTTTTTAGAGACAAAATATTAGTCAAATTTTGTGAGCTTATACCTACACCTTGGTCTAAAACGGTAATTTTAACAAAGTTATTTTCATTATGCGTGTTTATTATAATTATACTATTTTCTTTTGAAAATTTAATTGCATTGGCAAGAAGATTACGTAAAATTGTTTCAATCATATTTTGATCATAATATCCGAAACATTCTTCACTTCTTTCTCTAACTACCTTTATATTCTTTTCTTCCAAATTAAATTTGAATATATTAATTACGGTATCAATCGTTTTACAAACGCTATTTTTGTTGGGATTATATGCAATTTTACCGTTAGTAAAACGCCCGTAGTTAAGTAAATTATCTAATAATTCAAATAAATTACGCAAAGCACCGTTTAGCGAAAGAAGATAAGACTTGTGTTCTTCATTAGTAAACTTTTCAAACTCTTCAAAAAGTACGGATGTAATGCCTAAAATACCGAAAAACGGTGACCGCAAATCATGAGCTAAAATACTAATAAATTTATCTTTATCTTGATTTGCTGCAATTAAATCCTCGTTAATTTTTTTAAGTTCAATGCCTTGCTTGGTTAGCTCAAAGTTAATTTTACTTAACGCAATGTTGGAATCTCGTTTTTGTTTAAAGTAGTAAACGCCAAAGAATAATAATATTAGAACTAAAATTAAACTGATAATTAAAAAAAATTGAGTTCGTTTAACTAATTGATTTTCTGTTTCAAGTTGTTTTGCTTTAAACATTTTTTTGGAGGCTTCAGCTTCTTTCTCAATGGCTTGTACAATTTGATTTTTTGCATTATCATAAACAGAATCGCTAAAAGCCTTAAATTTTCTATAATTATCTAATGCGCTTTTGTAATCGCCCAACTTTTCATAGGTAAAAGAAAGTCTTCGATGGATATAATATTGTAGTCTATAATCATTTAATCCGTCTATTAACTTCAAAGCCTTATTAAGGTATAATAAGGAGAGGTCTAATTTATTTAAATATTCGTAAACAATACCCAAATTTGTATAGGTGGATGCTAATGAGTTAATTAATTTAAGTTCTTCGTTAATCGCAATCGATTTATTTAAAATTTCTAAAGCTTTATTAAAGTCTTCAATATTAATATAGTAAACACTTAATGCTTCGTATGCTTCGCCGGTTGCAAATTTGTCGTTTATTAATTTGGATATGTATAAATTTTTTTCAAAATTATATAAAGCTTTTTTATAGTCTCCCAAACTTAAATAGGCAAGGCCTAAATGACCGTAAGCTAACGCAATTCCTTTTTTGTTATTTATTTGAGTGGAAATATCTAAGCCTAACTTTGAGCGTTTAAGGGCTTCCTGATAATTGCCTACAATGTAATTTAAAACTCCTAAACCGCTTTGTGCATTTCCTTCGGTTTTTTTATCTCCGCTTTCAATTGCTAACGAAAGAGATTGTAATAAATACTCTCCTGCTTTTTTAAAATCTCTAAGGGACATAGTATTATAACCCAAATTGTATAATACCAAAGATTCACCTTTTTTATCTTTAACTCTTTTAAAGATAGATAACGCTCTATTATAGTACATGTCGGCGATATTAAAACGGTCAAGTCTGTTATAAATTTCGCCCATGCCGTTTAACAAATATCCTTTTTTTGATAAAAGGTCGGGTCTTTCGGCTAAAACTTTAAGTTCTGCTTCTCCTAATGCTAAGCCTTTGTGTGGCATATCGAAACGGCATAAATAAACTAAGTGAATAAGTGAATCTATTCTGCTTTCAAACGGTAATAAAGGGAGTTGTTTCTCGATTCTATTTATTCGAGACGTAATTTCGTTTGAATATACGGAACCGTATATAAACAGAAATATAAGAATAGTTCTTTTTAACAATCTTTCCCCAACTAAACAATACCGAATAAAATCTTAAAATAGTTTATTTTTAATAAAAATATTAATATTTTTGTAATATTACATAAAAACGGGGAAATATGCAAGAACTAATTCAAGTTGCGGGAATAATAGATTTGGAAGAAGCCGAACTTTTAATTAATGCGGGTGTGGATTATCTTGGTTTTCCACTTAGATTACCGGTAAATAAAGAAGATTTAAGCGAAGAAGAAGCAACAAAAATAATAAAAACTATACCGCCTCCGGCTAAAGGAGTTTTAATAACATACTTAGATACCGCAAAAGAAATTGTTGAATTTGTTGATAAGTTGGGGGTAGAAGTTGTTCAGTTACACGGTAAAATAAGCAAATCAGAGCTTATAAAAACAAAAGAACTTAAACCGGACTTAGAGATTATTAAAAGTTTAGTGATTGGAGAGTACAGCCAAGACGAATTATTGACAATTATTAACGAACATAGTAATTGGATTGATGCTTACATTACCGATACTTTTGACCCCAAAACCGGTGCTTCCGGTGCAACCGGTAAAACGCACGATTGGGCTATAAGCAAAAAAATTATTGAAATTTCAAAAAAACCGGTCATTTTAGCCGGTGGGCTTAATGC
>CALGLM010000465.1 GCA_937930275.1 uncultured Ignavibacteria bacterium | reverse complement strand
ATAGATAACTCAAAAAAAGGATTCCAAAGTTTTTTGGTTTATCCTTTAGTGGAAGAATCGGAAAAAATGGATTTGAAAGCTGCCGAAACATATTATCTGCATCTTTGCGAAAACGAATTAAAAGACGTTAAAGTAGGATTGTTGCACGGTAAAATGAATTGGAAAGAAAAAGAAGAGATAATGTATGAGTTTTCTGCCGGTAAATATGACGTTTTAGTTGCAACAACTGTAATTGAAGTGGGAATTGACATTCCAAAGGCAAATTTAATTGTAATTAATGATGCCTTTAGATTTGGTTTATCACAGTTACACCAATTGCGCGGCAGGGTAGGACGAAGCGATTTGCAGTCGTATTGTATATTGGTTGTACCGCCAAATTTATTATCAAATATTAATAAAATAAATTTAAACTTCAATTATTTAAGCAAAAAACAAATTGAATACTTTAAGACACAAATAAGAATGCAAAGTTTAGTAAAATACGCAAGCGGTTTCGAGCTATCGGAGATAGATTTAAAATTACGGGGACCAGGCGATATTTTCGGGACAAAACAAAGCGGTTTTCCCGAATTACGTTTTGCGGATATTATTAACGATTCGGAAATTTTATTTAACGTAAAAGAAGAAGCTTTTAACATAATTTTAAATGACCCAAATTTATATAAACCCGAAAATAAAGTTGTTAAAGAAACAATTTATAAAAAATATTATAATAATTTAGTATATAGCGAAATAGGGTAATTATATAATGTTGAATTTTGAATGTTGAATTTTGAATTATAAAAACTGTGACAGCAGCGGGGAAAAAATAAATAATTTTGAGTTTTGAATGGGGAATTATCAATTAACGGCGGGCATGTAAGGGCAAAAAAAAACCCCTTTTGGTAAGGGGTCAAGTAAAAATTACTATCGTTCACGCATTTGGGTGCCTTTTGAAGCTCTTCTTTTAGCTTTAATACGTTCCATGCGTTTTTCAACCGACGGTTTTGTAAAAGCAGTTCTTTTTTTGTATTCTTTTAAGATACCGCTTCTTTCATATTTTTTCTTGAATCTCTTCAACGCTCTGTCGATTGATTCGTTTTCTTGAACGACTATTCCTACCAAGTTTATCACCTGCCTTAAAAGTTTAAAAAAAATCGTCTTTAAATTTAATAATATTTTTTAGGTTTTGCAAGTTAATAATTTAGGGCAAAAACTATTTGGATACGTATCCGCGGTTTTTAGCGTAATCGTAAAGTTGGGTATATAACATTTTGCGTGCACGGTGTAATCGGCTTCTAACAGTACCTACCGGACAGTCAACAAAATCGGCAATTTCTTCGTAAGTAAAGCCTTCTAAATCATTTAGAATAATTACGGTTCTAAAATCTTCGGGCAGTTTTTCTAAAGCTTGGGATATGTCATCATCTAAATGTTGATTGAAAGCATCTTCTTCGTAGTGTTTGGTTTTTATTTCGCTTTCGCTTATTGTTTCATAAAAGTTTTGAACATCGTCATAATCAACACGCGCAGGTCCTTTAACTCCTTTTCTAAATTCGTTAATAAACGAATTTTTTAGAATTCTAAACAACCAGCCTTTTATGTTGGTGCCTCGTTCAAATCTATCAAAAAAGCGGAAGGCTTTTATCAATGTCTCCTGTACAAGGTCGTTAGCTTCGTCGCTATCGCCTGTCATTTGAAAAGCAAAGTTATACAACGAATTTGTATAAGGAATTACCTCACGTTCAAATTCCGCATAATCTATTTTGCTTATATTACTCTCTTTTTCTTCCGCTTCTTGAAACATCAATTAATAATAACTATTATAAAATAATTGAATTATAAATATAACTCTTTTTAACTAAAATGTCATACAAAAAACCGTTTATAATAATATATCTTATCTTATTATCTTCGGTTATCACAAAATTAGCCGGCATACCTAAGCTTACTTCGGTATTTGCCTTAAAATCGGGAGATACTATATTAATAGGATATTTGGTAAAATGTAGTTCTTTTGGTATATTTTTAACTTTTGCATAGCAATAACCATTGCTTAATAAATCATCAAAATCAATTTCATCCAAATCAGATATATTTTCAAATTCTTTATCATAAACTTTACCGGGTGAAACATACATGCTATCAAAGCAATATTCTTCGTTGCCGAATGAAGTTGATATATCCCCGAACTCTGTAATACTGCTCTTGAAATAAGCTTTTTTGCTTTTATCTGTTATTTCGTTTCTATTAATTGCTATATCCGTAACAATTATCGAATCAGCAATTACGGTTTTTACATTATGTATTAGCATATCGTATAAAACGTTGTTGTTTTCGGGAATTGCAAAGTAATCTTCTATATTATTGTTAGCATAATTACCGGTAGCCATTGAATATAAACCGGTTAAAATTGCTAAATAATTAAGCTTACGGACAAATTGTTTTTCGTAATCGTTTTTCCATCCGCCGGATTCAATTAAAACGGAGCTTGTACCCCATTTAACAAAATTATCGCCGAATGCGCGAGGTTCAAAAGAATCGTCATATCGTCCTATATGTCCGGGAATAAACCTTGAAAGCGAATTATATATATCAACAATAACTTTCATGCCGTTGTTTCGTACGTCATTAATATCTTTATCGTAGTTAAAAGCAGGCAATAAAAAAGATAAGGCGGCAGTTTTAAATGAGTTTCCCGCAGTATAAAGCGAACCTTGATCGTGCAAATTAAATCCAAACTGGGGTTTAATCCTTTTTTGTAACTTATATAGCATTTTGGATTCCGGATTGGTTCTGCGTAAAGCGTCACGATTTAAATCAATTTTTGCTCGGTTGCGGCGTGTAAATTTTTCGGCTCCGTCAGGATTAACCATAGGAACAAAGTATATTG
>CALGLM010000464.1 GCA_937930275.1 uncultured Ignavibacteria bacterium | reverse complement strand
CCCCTATTTATTTTAATAACATCATGCATTTTGAAATTGATAAGTTACCATAAGTCAATCTATATATATAAATTCCTGATGATAAATTTGAAGCATTAAAAAGAATTGTATGATTTCCTGCTGAAATATTGTCGTTTAATAGATCAAAAACTTCTCTTCCTAATATATCATAAATCTTTAACGTAACTAAACCGGAGTTAGGAATTGAAAAATTTATATTAGTGGATGGATTAAAAGGATTTGGATAATTTTGATTTAAATAAAAATTGAATGTATTGAAACTTGCTTCGTCAACTGATACAATTCCATCATTATTAGCATTAAAAGTAGCCTCACCAATAGTAAAATCGCCGGTTCCGTTAGGATGACGAGCCATTGATAAATTAGTAGTTTGGGCCGAAAAACTTATACTATCTATTACTGAATTATCAATGTTGCTTAATATTATCTTTTCTCCGGACGCCGATAGCTTAAAATTAGCATGTATTCCTTCTTGAGTTAAGTTTTCATCAGCCCAAACTATTAAATATGATTTTCCTGTAATAGTTGTACCTTCCGGAAAAGACCATTTAGTAGGAGAAGTAAAACTATCCGATAAATATAATCCGCTTAAATCTATTATATTGTCTGTATTATTATATAATTCAATCCAATCATCTGTTTCATTCGCCGGATCAAGTATAGTATCGTTATCTGCCATAAATTCATTTATTACTAAGTCGTGATAGTTAATTGACGTATTGCATGTGATGCCGAGCGAACTCAGTTGCGAGTTTATACTATTTTTTCGTGCATTTATAAATGATTTTAACCCGGGAATTTTACTTGTTCCGCCTACGCTTGTAATAGTTAAATCCGAATTAATATTTAGTTCAAACTGCGCATTAGTATATTGTTTACGAAGGTCTCCGTAAACATACGGGCGAATAGTATTTGCAATTTCGTCAATTTTTGCGTACAAATCAGAAATAGTAAAATAGTTCTTATTTAAATTGCATATAGTTTCAAGATATTCTTGTTTAAGTGAAGGGTTAGAAAGAATTTTTCCAAGTAATGGTCTATTATTTGTATTTATTAAATATAGAAGATTAAGAGTTTCGTAGTTAGAAACACCGCTGTTATATAATCCAAATCCTAAACCTACATCCCATTTTATCCATTCCATTTTATTTGTTACAGGGTTAAAATAAAAATAAAAATTCCTTCCGCTTCCGTTATAAGAATCTAAATTAGAAAAAATAATATCTGCTGCTATTGAACTATACAGAGCACTTAAATTAATTTTATTCTCATAAGCATTTAATGTAGTTGTACTATTATTAACAGAATCTAATAATGATACCAATTGAGTCCAAGCGGTTGTAGAACCGTCTGTTTTTAATTCATATCTTGTGTAATATGAATCAGCTATTGCAGTGTACCATTTAAAATCCGATACAAGCGAGCTATTATCAAAACCGTCAACTGCCTTAAATAAATCCCCGGTACTATTTCCGTAACGTGTACCTAAAAACTTTTTATCTACATTTTCAATAAGAGAATAAAATGCAAATAAAGTATCGTTAATATAAACAGATGCATAATTTGCTCGGGGGGCAACTATTCCAGCATTTTGGCAAAAATCTAATATAATTTTTTCTCTCATAAAAGTGGGATCACCATATACGTTATTTAGATGAATGCTTTTCATTCCGTCCCAGCGTTGAGAAGAGTTGTATTCATCAAATGCAATTTTTAGTGATTTTTTATTATTAGGGTGATTGAATGAAGAATTACCTTTAAATCGAATACCGCAATTTGGATATGCGACTCCGTCAATTGTGATATCAGCAGGTATGTATTCTTCCGTTCCTAAGTTGTAATAATATGTTAATGTATCCCAGTAATTTGGCTGTGAAAAGTCAATTTTTATAGAATAAACATTTACTCCCGAAAACACGTTATCACCGGGGTTTTGTGCATTAATTAGTAAATTCGGCAAAATTAATGCAATAAAAACAAAAAGTTTTTTCATAAAATCTATCATCCTCGTTTATTGACAAAAGTTTTGACAACAAACTTATATGATAGGTTTAAACTAAAATCTTGAAATAAAATATAAATATGTGATTTGTATCACATGTATTATAACGAATTTAATAATGATTCAACTTCATTGATAAATACTATCTCAACTTGTCCAAAAGATTGTTTGGAATCTTTAATAATTTTAGAATATTCGGTAAAATCATATTTATTAATTTTGGTATTTGATTCTTTTAGGTCAATAATTTTTATAGTTATTTCGCATAATTTGTGCAAATTGTTAACCAAAGGAAGAATTTCTGCAAGAATAGGGGATTTATTGATCAATTTTTTACAAGGTTCATAATTTAGAACGTACCTATTAATTTCTGATTTTAATATTGTTCCAACTTCTTTTTTTGAAGTTTTACTAAATTCTTTTAGTAAGTTTTTTAGCTCTCTTCCTTTTTTCACATCTGGTATAGCTACATCAACTACTCGAGTGTAAGGTGAATATGTTGTATATTTTACACCCCTTGAGTGCCTTGAGTATTCTTTTAGCGGTTCGATAACTTCAAGCAGTGTTTTTAACGGAGTTGTATCGTTATAGTTGCATAATCGCCTAATCATCATATCTATATTCTTAATATGAGCGGCGCCTACATTTTCAAGTAAATTATTTATAAAGTCTATTCTTTTATACATATCATTAACATCATTGATAGAAGATTTAGACCAAAACCGTTCTGCAATAGCAGCAGTTCGGGGCCAAATTCTACTATCAATATTTTCAGATGTAACAAGTTCCGACCACATTGTTGCTTCTCCGCCTAAAACCTTTTCTCTTGCTTCGTCAGATATTGAAATTGAATCAGGGATAGGATTATTTAAATAGTGGTAATCCGTAGGTTGTATTAAATCAATATAATAACCGTTTGAAAGAATTCCTAAGTACCCTTTTTCGGCAAAATCGATTAGTGATTTTTGTCCGCGCCACGATTGAATGACTATTGTATTAGGCATATCCGGTTGAAATATTTCATCCCAACCTATCATTTTTTTATTATATTTTTCCAATATTTTTAGTATTCGTAAATTAAAATAATTATGTAACGTTTTTATGTCATCCATATTATTATGTTGCATAAAATCTTTAATCTGTTCGTTTTCAGACCAATATTTGTCAGTACCTTCATCTCCGCCTATATGAAAATATTCATCATTAAAGATAGATGCCATTTCCCCGATAAATTTGTCAAAAAATTCGTAAGTCTTTTCAATTGTCGGGTTAAAAACCGGATCAAAAACACCCCAACTTATTTCCGGTTCATACTTTTCGTTTTTTGATGCCAATTCCGGAAAAGCTGCAAACCATGCAGTTGAGTGCCAAGGAATATCAAATTCTGGGATTACTCTTATGCCTCTGTTGTTTGCATATTGAATTATATCTAAAAGCTGCGATTGAGTAAAATATTCACCGTTTGAACATTTTTCTTGAATTTCCGGAAATATTTTACTTTCTACTCGAACGCTTTGATGGGGTTGCCCCGCAGCTTGAAGCGCTTGAATCC
>CALGLM010000463.1 GCA_937930275.1 uncultured Ignavibacteria bacterium | reverse complement strand
CAAATCATTGGGTAATGATGGACGGGCCGGAAAGCTTTGGCGGAAGCGATGCGGCAATTAGACCAAAAGAATTGATACTTTTGGCTTTAGGCGGTTGTACAGGTAGCGATGTTATTTCTATTTTAGAAAAAAAACGGATAAAAATAGAAAGCTTTGAAGTGAACTTAACTGCAGAAATGCAAGAAGTTCATCCTCAGGTTTATACAAAAATACATATTGAATTTGTATTTAAAGGCGCAAATATTCCTGCAAAAGATGTTGAACGTGCAATTGAGCTTTCGCAAACCAAATATTGCAGTGTAACGGTAATGTTACAAAAGGCAGTTGAAATAACACATAGTTATAGGATTATTGAATGAAAGGTTACAAGCATTTAGATTCTATAACTGCTTTTTTTGTGGCAATATTATTAATTTCCAATATAGCATCAACAAAAATATTTCAATTCGGATTTCTATCTGTTGACGGTGGTATTATAGTTTTTCCGTTAAGTTATATTTTTGGAGATATACTAACAGAAGTTTACGGCTATAAAAAGTCAAGAAAAGTTATTTGGCTTGGCTTTGGTTCCGCACTTTTAATGTCAGTTGTGCTTATTTTAGTAGGGCTGCTGCCGGAATCCCCTGATTGGGGAAAACAGCAAGCTTATATGGATATTTTAGGAACTACTCCAAGGATTGTACTTGCAAGCTTATTAGCATATTTTACAGGCGAATTTACAAATTCCTTTATTCTTGCAAAAATGAAAATTATTACCAAAGGAAAACATTTATGGGCAAGAACTATAGGAAGTACAATTTTCGGTCAAGTGGTGGATACCGTAGTTTTTAGTTTTATTGCCTTTTGGGGTATTTTACCAAGTTCTTTGTTATTAGAAATAATTATAGCAAATTATTTTATTAAAACCGGAGTTGAAATTATATTTACTCCTATTACTTATAAAGTGGTTTATTGGTTAAAAAGCGAAGAAAATGAAGATTATTACGACTACAAAACCGATTTTAATCCCTTTAAATTAAGTGATAATAATGTGTAACTTAATAAGATAAAAACCGTGGTTGTATTAAAAGGGGCAAATTTTATATAAAAAGTTACGAACACTGACTCACTAACCCCCTCTCCAATTCATTGAGAGGGGGGGGAATAATATCCTATTTTAAAGAGAAACAATTTATTCACACATACCGATCAACGAAGCTTAACTTGTTACTATAAAACGGGTTACATTGTGATGTTACACTGTTTATAAAGTTTTGAGAAGGGGATAGGGGATGAGTATGCTTTTGGTAATTGGGGAATTTATTATTAAAAATCGTTAAGAATAATGGTTTAATTCCGTCCTTTATTTATATTTTTTGCTAAAAATTATTTAAATGGCGAGGAATAAATAATTAATAATTACGGCAAGCCGTATTACAAAAAATACATAATTGTTAAAATAATAATTTTAATAAAACAATAGTGAAATATCTAAATATCGGTTAAATTTTATTTGGCTTTAATTTTATCCGTATAGCTAATTCCTATTCCGCTTCCCGGATACCAATGATTATCCGGTTCTTCTTTAAAGAAAATAAACTTACGTTTTGTTAATAAAGAAAAGTCCATTAATTTTGTAGTACAATGTGAATTATCACCCAAAATAACCGCCCCTTCGGAAAGTTTATCTTTTATAGTAATATATTCGTCATATTCGTAATCGGCGCTATGGTCGCTATCATTAATAAATAAATCAATTTTTTCATTTAAGTTTTTTAATGAATTAATTGAATCACCGTATAATATTTTTCCGTAATTTAAGTATTTTTCCCCAAGTAAAAATCCGGCAGCCGGATTAATGTCTGTACCGTAGTAAAATCCGATAAAACCTTCTTGGGCATTTTTTTCTAAGGCAGATGTTAAAACGCAACTTCCCAAACCTTTTTCCACACCAGTTTCAACCACAACTTTCGGTTTTAAAATTCTTGTTAAAGCATACCATCCCAACCTTCTGCCGTATTGAGGAATAATATCGGTAACAAAATTTCTATCACTTTTTTTTGCGTAATTTATTATGTGTGTAAAAAGTTCTTTATTTTCTTCAAGTTCTTTAAAATATCCGTAAACTTTTTCAAATTCGGTTTCTGTTATTTCCGCAATAAGCGTTGCCAAATATTTTTTATTCATTTCAGTTATAGGATATGTAAAATTTGTAGTTTCTTTATTTACAAATATCCACTTAATTATACTTTTAAATGTTTTACCGTGATATTGGAAAGGAATACGCATCCTATATATTACAGAAGCTAAAAATAACGCAGCGGGGGAGTGTTTTTTACTATTGTTTTTAACATTATTTAAATCGGATTTTTATTGAATATTTAAAAATAGCATAATAAAAGTTAAAATTCAATTATTCCCAAACATTACTATGATATTAAAACTAAATATTAATTTATTTTTATAGTTTAAATATAATCTAACGGATTTTTAGGGGCTATTTAATTAACAAAAAAAGGTATTATCACTTTAGCAGTTAAATAATACCTTTTTATAATTTTACAAAGTTTTTATTATAAAGCGCTGTATTCTTTTAAAAATAATTCGGCGTCTTCGTCTCCCAATTCCTTTGCAATTTTCCAATCTGCTATTGCACCGTTTTTGTCATTTAATGCAAATTTTGCTTCTCCTCTGTTGCAATAAGCAGCGGCAAAATCGGGTTCTAATTCAATTGCTTTTGAAA
>CALGLM010000462.1 GCA_937930275.1 uncultured Ignavibacteria bacterium | reverse complement strand
TTTATGATAATTATTTTTTGACTAATTATATTGCGGATGCTTCAAATAATTCATCTGCTTACTACTATAATGTAACTTTTGTTGTAAACGGATTTTTTACTACTTACGATCCGTTTAACTTTGATGACGGTACTCACGGATATTATAATACAGAATATCCCGATGCGATTAAACCGAACAAAACCGCAAAGTATATGGCATATTATACCGGACTTGATACGACTGTTTACGGCGGTGCCGGTGTTTGGAATGAAACTACCCATAGAGTAGGTTACTTGGCTTTTCCTTTGGAAACCGTATATCCTATCGAAAGACGTAATGAATTAATAAGTGATGTTTTTAGTTTTTTGTTTTATGAAATAAGTGTAGATGATGAAAATGTTGTTCCTTCAAAATTTGAATTAAAACAAAATTATCCAAATCCTTTTAATCCCGTTACAGAAATTGTATTTAGTTTACCAAACTCGGATTATGTTAATTTAACGGTATATGATATACTCGGTAAACGAGTATATGTTTTAGTGGATGACTACACAAAAGCAGGCGAACACAAAGTTTCTTTTAACGCAGGTTCGCTTACTTCCGGAGTTTATTTCGCAAAATTAAGTTCAGGATCATTTGTAAAAACAATAAAAATGTGTTTATTAAAATAAACTAAAACGATAAAGTGAAATTTCATTTAAAAATTAATTATAATATTAATAAATATCTTATTAAATTAGTAGTTTGCAAAATTGCAGATTTTATGGCACTTAATTTGCTAAGTGCCAATAAAATATAAATTAGGATACATAATGAAGTTTTACTATTACATAAAATATTTTGTTATCAGTTTAGTTTTTGTTGCCTGTTCACTTAGCGGAGAAGGTGACGGAAAGAATACTACAACAGATTCCATAGGTAAAGCATATTCGCCTACACCTGCTCATAATTCAATAGATCAGGCTAATGCTTTAATTTTAAGCTGGAAATGCGATAGTTATGTTTCGTTTGATGTTTATTTGGGTAAAAATAATCCGCCTACACAGCCGTATATACAGAATATTACTAATCCGAATGTTACGGTTGTTGGTTTAGATTACGAAACACGTTATTATTGGAAAGTTGTTACAAAGTTAAGTGACGGAACAACAAAAGAAAGCGATATTTGGAGTTTTGTAACTAAGTACAATGATAATACAAGCGGTTATATGTTAATAAAACACCAGCTTAAAACAGAACTTCCGTGTTTTGTTAATATAATGTTTCAGGTATTGGATTTATCCGGAAACGGTGTGGATAATTTAACCACTTCAAACTTTAAACTGTATGAAAATGATCTTCCTATTTCTCAAAGTGAGTCATCTATGATAATAAGAAAAAAGGAAGAAAACCCCTATAAACTTAAAACGGTTTTAATGTTAGATAATAGTCAAAGCTTGCAAAATAACTTAGGCGAGTTAAAAACCGCTGCCTTAAATTTGGTTAGTTCAAAAATGCCACAACAAGAGTTTGCAATTTATAAGTTCTCGGAAAATCCGGTCTTAATACAAGATTTTACGGATGATTTGGGTAAACTTATAAGCGCAATAAACTCAATTGAACTTGGATATCCTACAACAAATTTGTACGGTGCGGTAATTACAGGTGCCGGCAGATGGACGGATCAATTTAGCTCAAGTTCAATTGTACAGGGTGCTATGATTGTTTTTACTGACGGTAGCGATACACAAGGTTCTTATACTTTAAATCAAGCGCTTTCGGCAGTAGGTGGCAAACGTGTTTATACCGTTGGATTAGGTACAGAAATTGATCCTGTAGTTTTACAAAGAATCGGAAACAGCGGTTTTTATTCATCAACAACCGTATCGGAATTAACAACTAAATTTTTGGAAATACAACTAAATTTACAAAAATACGCCAACAGTTTTTATACTCTTGAGTATATGAGCCCAAAACGCGGAAATTTTGTTCATACATTAAGATTGTTATTAAACAATAACGCATTTACGGGTAGCAATTCTTATATATTCGGTACTTTTAACAGTAACGGATTTTATTCAATTTATCCGGGATTATATATTAATCCGTCTTCACAATATCCTTCGGGCGTAGATACTGTTGAAGTTGTTAGAAATAATTCGACAACAATTAAAGCCGTTACCTACTTAGGTGCGAATATTCCTAATTTTGTATGGGGTATTTCAAATAATACTGATTTCGATATTGCGGTTGATCCGGGGGATAACTCGTTATGCACCGTAACTGCTAAAGGAAATGCTGGGACATTGACTAAAGTTACAGTTCAAGATAATGCAAATGCGTTAGTTAAAGAATTTTATGTTTTAATTAGGTAAAAATTATGACTACTGAAGATGTAAAATATATTGCTCAACTTGCTAAATTAAAGTTTAACGATGACGAATTAGAAAGCTTTACACATAAATTTAACGATATTTTATCTTATGTAGAAAAACTTAAAGAGTTAAATACGGATGATGTTGAACCTTTAGAGTATCCCATAGATAATTATAATATTTTTAGAGATGATGTAAATAAAGATTCAATTGAAACGAGTGAGGCATTAAAAAACGCACCTGAAACAGACGGTTCGTATTTTATGGTTCCAAAAGTAATTAAACAATAAAGGTGGAAAATTGATATTAGGAGTTATACCGGCAAGATTTGGTTCGTCAAGATTATTAGGAAAGCCGCTTGCAAATATCGGGGGTAAACCGATGATTAGACATACTTACGAAAGTACTTTAAAATCTAAACTGCTTGATAAAGTTATTATAGCGGTTGATGATGAAAAAGTATTCCAAGTAGTTTCGTTATTTACTAAAGATGTAATAATGACTCCGCAAGATATTCAAACCGGAAGCGATAGGATTGCGTTTGTTGTTCGTAACGTACCGGATGCCGATATTGTAGTTAACATACAAGGGGACGAACCTTTTATTAAAGGAGCAATGATTGATGAAGCAATCGAACCTTTGTTATTTGATAAAGATGTTGACGTAGCTACTTTAGCAAAAAAAATAACATCGGTAGATGAGCTTAAAGTAGCTTCAATTCCGAAAGTTGTTTTTGATTACAATAACTTTGCATTATATTTTTCACGTTCTCCTATACCTTATGTGCGTGATGCAAAAAACTTTCAAGAAAGACTAATTCTTGGAAATGTTTTTAAGCATATAGGTTTATATGTATATAAACGTGATGCTTTATTGCGGTTTACCGAATTACCGCAAACGGATTTAGAAAGAACCGAAAAATTGGAACAATTAAGAATGCTGGAAAACGGCATGAGGATTAAAATAGTAGAAACTAATTATGAGAGCATTTCTGTAGATACACCTGCGGACTTAGAACGGGTAAGAAGGTACTACGAAGCTTTTTTGAATAATAATATAGAGGCTAAAGCAACAGATGATTAGACCCGAAAAATTGGATATCGGTATTCTTGATACTCCGATTAAAAAGTACAAATTTCATGACAAAGAATTTTTTGTAAAACACGATGATTTAACCGGTAGCTTACTTTCCGGAAATAAAGTAAGAAAATTGGATTATTTGTTATATCAGGCAAAACAAGACGGTACAGAAATAATTATTACTTGTGGTGCGGTTCAATCAAACCATTGTCGCGCTACTGTTGTAGCTGCATCTATGTTGGGAATAAAAACAAAACTGTTTTTATTTGGTGAAGAACCAAAAGAAATAGAGGGAAATTTATTTATTGATAAAGTATTTAATGCTGATATTACTTATTTGACCGAAGAAGAATATAAGGGCGTTAATTTATTAATGGAGCAAAAAAAGGTAGAGCTTGCTAAAGCAGGTTTTAAATCTACCGTAATTCCTGCCGGTGCTTCCAATAGTTTAGGTATATGGGGTTATATTAATTTTATTGATGAAATAAAAGATTTTATTATTAAAAATAATATTACCGGTATTATTACTGCAGCCGGAAGCGGCGGTACTTCGGCGGGCTTATTATTGGGAAGTGCAATAAATAATTTGCCTTTAAAAATTTATGCGGTAAATGTTTTAGATTCAAAAGAAGTTATTAGAGATGCCATACTAAATTTGGTGTTAAAATGTAAAGCAGATTATCAAATTAATGCCAGTGTAGAATTTAATAATCTTGTTATTTTAGACGGTTATAGCGAAGAAGGTTATACTAATATTGCACCGGATAAAGTTAAAATTATTAAAGATTTTTCCGAAAACAGCGGCGTTTTATTTGATCCCGCATATACAGGTAAAGCTTTTTATGCTTTTGTTAAAAACTTTTTAGATAAAGATACAGACGAAAAGATTTTACTTTTGCATACGGGCGGTTTATTCGGTGTTTTTGCTAAAAAAGAAGATTATTTAAAGAAATAATTTATTTAGGGGAACGGAATTAAATTAATATTTTTTTCTGTTTCCCCATATTTGTTTTAATCTTTCTTTCATCGCTTTTTCATTTCCGTTTTCGCTTGGCAAATAGTATTGTGTTTGCTTAAGTTCTTCGGGTAAATATGTTTCTATTACAAAGTTATTAGGATAATCATGAGGATATTTATATCCGTTGCCGTATCCGCTTTGTTTCATAAAATTTGTTGGGGCATTTCTTAGATGCAAAGGAACGGGATATTGCGGTCTATTTCGATTATCTGATATTGCTTTATCAATTGCTAAATACGATGAATTGCTTTTTGGAGCAGATGCTAAATAAGTTGCACATTGCGATAATATTATTCTACTTTCGGGCATCCCTATTTTTTCTATAGCATTAAATGTTGATACGGCGAGCAATAAAGCATTCGGAGATGCATTTCCTATATCTTCTGCTGCAAATATTATCATTCTTCTTGCAATAAACAAAGGGTCTTCTCCTCCTTCAACCATACGAGCTAACCAATAAACAGCGGCATCGGGGTCACTTCCACGTAAACTTTTTATAAAAGCACTTATTACGTTATAATGTTCTTCGCCTCCTTTATCGTAAAACGAATTTTTATTTTGGGTAATATTTTCGATTTCGGTTTTATCTACAATTATTTTATCATTATTAATTTGGTGTAATACCGAAGCCTCCAAAATATTTAATAAAACTCGTGCATCTCCGCCCGAACAATAAAATAAAAAATCTTTATCTTTAATTTCAATATCTAAAGACTTTAAAAACTCGTCATCTTGTAGTGCATGAACTAATATTTTATCTAAAGTTTCAATGGTTAGTGATTTAAGGGTATATATTGCCGTGCGAGAACGAAGCGCTGGGATAACTTCAAAAGAAGGATTTTCAGTTGTTGCACCGATAAGAATAATATCTCCGGTTTCAACTGCCGATAATAAAGCATCTTGTTGGTTTTTGTTAAATCTGTGTATCTCATCTATAAATAAAACCGTCCTTTTACCAATTGCTTTATTATCTTTACCTATTTCCATAACACTGCGTAATTCTTTAACTCCGCTTGAAACGGCATTTACTACAAAAAAATCAGAATCGGTAATGTTGGAAATAATTTTTGCAAGTGTTGTTTTACCTGTTCCGGGGGGTCCCCATAATAGCATTGAAGATAATACTTTATTATCAATCATATTTCTAATAGGTTTTCCTTTGCCGGTTAAATGTTCTTGACCGAAATAATTAGTCAAATTGTTAGGGCGGGCTCGTTCTGCAAGGGGAGTAGTAGGAATTAAATTTAACATTATTCCTTTTCCTTAATTATTATAACCTTTTCTCCTTTTCTTTTAATGTTAAACTTTTCGCGAGCCACTTTTTCAATTTTAAAAGTATTGGTTTTTAAGGAATCGATTTCGGTATTCAACTGCTTTATTTTTACTTTTGAACTATCAATCTTAGTTCGTGCGGCATTAATTTCTCCCTTCAATTTCCAATATTTAATTAATCCGTTTTCGCTTAATAATAAAAATGCAGCAACTACTGCTAAAACGACGCTAATTATAATAATTTTAATTTTTGTATCTTTAATTTTCATTATAAACTGCTTCTTACAATTTTATCAACTAATTGTTCAAAGTTAATGCCCACTGCATTCGCCATCATCGGTAAAAGGCTGTGTGAAGTCATGCCGGGTAAAGTATTTGCTTCCAAACAATAAATTTCTAAATTTTTATCAAGTCTAAAATCTACTCTTCCGTACGAGCTGCATTCTAATGATTTATATGCTTTTAAGGCTTGTTCTTGAAGATTTAAGAGTACTTCTTTCGGAAAATCTGCCGGAACAATATAATCGCTCATGCCGTCAGCATATTTACATTCAAAATCATATAAATTCTTTTTCGGTTTAATTTCTAACGGCGGAAGTACAATATCCTCTAAAATACCAACCGTCAATTCATAACCGTCAATAAATGTTTCAATCAAAGCTTTATTTGAATATTTGAGTGCTAAATTTATACCTGACTCCAAATCGTTACTATTTTTGCAGATGCTAAGACCTATTGTAGAACCTTGGTCGTTAGGTTTAATTATGCAAGGGTATTTAATTTTTTCTTCAACTTCTTTTTTTATTTCATTTAGATCATATTTATTAACGGTAACGGGAATCCACTCCGCAGTATTTACGTCAAAATGTTTGAACAGAACTTTAGATGCACATTTATCCATAGCTAAAGCACTTGCTAAAATTCCGCTTCCGGTATATTTAATATTTTTAATTTCTAATAAAGATTGAATAGTACCGTCTTCCCCAAATTTTCCGTGTAAACCGTTAAATACCAAATCGGTACTATCAAAAACGGGAAGACTTAATGCCGCAATGTAATTTTCTACTTTAATTTCGGAAAAATCATTTTCGGTAAAAAACAATTCAGGGTTGCCGGGTTGAGCTAAACCGTATGCAGGGTCAACTATATTTACAACGTATCCTAAGTTAACTAAAGCTTTATAAATATTTTTACCCGATGCTTTAGAAATTACTCGTTCTGTTGAACTTCCCCCTACTAAAAGGGTAATTTTAATATCTTTCATTACAATTCCGTAATAATTATTTATCCATTCTATTTTTAGGATTAATTTTTATGTTATAAGTACTTTCGGCAATAGAATACAACTCTTTTAATTTTTTTTGCGGTATTAAATTTTCTTGTCCCATTGCTCTAACTACCGAAATTATTTTTGCGGTATGTTCAAGTTTTTCAAGTTTGTAATATGCGTCGCTTAGCGAAGTACCAAAACTAATTGCTCCGTGATTTTCGAGTAAAAGAACCCAAGCATAATCTATATAAGGTTTCATTGATTCTGCCAATTCTTTTGTGGAAGGAGTTGCATATTTACATAAATTAACTTTACCTAAATTTAATACTACCTCAGGAAAAATCGGTGTTAAAAATGCTTCACCCATGGCTGCAAAAGCAGTAACATATACAGGATGTGCATGTACTACAGCTTTAATATCTTCTCTGTTATCATATGCAAATTTGTGCAGCTTAAATTCTGTTGAAACTTTGCCGTTCCCTTCTAAAATATTACCGTTAGAATCAACTGTAAGCAAATCGTCTTCGGTTAATTCTCCTTTGCATTTAGCCGAAGGAGTAACTAAAATTTTATTATTATCTATTTTACATGAAACGTTTCCGTCATAAGCCGAAACAAATTCTTTATTATATAGTTGTTTACAGAAGTATATAAATTCACTTTTTATTGACATGATTGTTCCAACTTTTCCATTATTAACATATTTAAATAACCGTCATAACCGGTAACTTCAGGCTGTGTTTTATTTAGGAATGAATTAGTAACAGATTTAAGTAAAAATAGCTGTTTAGACGAACGATTTCTAAAAGCTTTTCGTCCTTCACCTATTAACTCAATCGATAATTTTGAAGGTTTTCCTCTTTTCCCTATAATTCCGTCAATTGCAATTGAACCTTTGTAACCTAAAATTTCTATTCTGTTAAAAGCCTTAGGCGTATTAAAACTAACATTAAATTGAGCGTATCCCCCTTTTTCAAATTTTACTATACCGGAAGCATAATCTTCAACTTGTGAATTAAAAATTACATTATCCATAAATCCTTTAACATCTAAAATATTACCTCCGAAAAAGAAAAGAAGGTCAATCATATGTGTGCCGATATCTCGCAATGCGCCCCCGCCGCTTAATTCCTTAACAAATCGAAAATTTTCATCAGGAGTATATTCCGTGTTGTAACTAACCGAAATACTAACTATTTTTCCTAAATAATTTTTATCAATCAGTTCTTTTGCTTTTTGAACAAGGGGGTGAAATCTATTAACATAATTAACCGCAAAAAGCACATTATTCTTTTTACATACTTCATACATTTCGTAAGCTTGTTGCGAAGTAATGGCTAACGGTTTTTCACATAAAATATGTTTACCTGCATTTGCGGCTTCAATAACTTGAGCATAATGGTTGGCATTTATGCTGCCTACATACAGTGCTTCAAAATCTTGTTTTAAAAATTCGGTATAATTATTAAAAGCTTTAGGAATTGCATATTTATTAGCAATAAATTTTGCTCTATCTAAATTACCGCTATAGACCGAATTAACTTTGTTTTTCCTTATTTTTAGCAATTCGGGCAAAAAAGTTGTTTCGGTAAATTTTCCGCATCCCGCAATACCCCAGCTAAGTTTTTTTATTAAATTTTGCGGTAAATGTATTCTCCCTTTTAATTTCATTTTAACCTTCTTAAAGTTTTAACTTTGCCATTAATTTATTAATTGGTAACGAAGACTGCATAATATAAAAATGAATAGCCGGAACATTGTGGTTAAGTAAATCTTCAACTTGCTTTAAAGTCCACTCAACGCCAATATCAATTGTATGTTCAGATTTTGAACTTAATATATTTTCGGCTAATTCTTTAGGTATATCAATAAAAAAGTTTTTTGGAAGTGAATTTACATGATTTTTTGAAGTTAGAATTTTTAATCCGGGTATAATTGGGACGGTAATACCGGCTTTACGGCATTTTTCCACATACTCGTAATACTTATTATTGTCGTAAAACATTTGTGTAACAATATAATCGGCACCGGCATCAATTTTAGCTTTTGTGTACATTATATCAATATCCAAATTTGGTGCTTCGTAATGTTTTTCGGGATAGCCTGAAACACCGACACAAAAATCGGTTTGCTCGGCATCAAGTAACGATTCTTCTAAATATTTGCCCGAATTCATTGCTTTTATTTGGTGAACTAAATCAAGTGCCCGTAAATTTACGCTCCTTCCAAATTTAATAGGTTTGTTAAAAGCGGAATCATCTCCTTTAATTGCTAAGACGTTATCTATTTGCAAATATCTTAATTCAATTAAAAAATCTTCAGTTTCTTCTCTCGTAAATCCCTGACATATTACATGAGGTACTGCATCAACATTATACTTATTTTGTATTAGCGCACATATACCTAAAGTACCCGGTCTTTTTCTTTTAATTTTAGCAATAAACCCGCCGGCAGGCGTTTCTTCGTAAATAACTTCTGCAGCATGCGAGGTAATATCAATAAATGGGGGATTGTATTTTACAATATCATCCAATAGTTTTAACAACTGTTTTAAGTCACCTCCGCGTTTTGGCGGAATAATTTCAAAGCTAATTAAAGGATTTTGTGCTTTTATTAAATGCTCAATAACTTTCATTCATTTCTCAATTTTTAATTATACAAATTTAACAATATTTATTCAATTTTATGCTTATTATTTTTTTGATGTAATTACTATAACATCTTCAAATAACTCTTTGTTTTTCCCTATATCTGTATTAATTTTTAAGTATTTTCCGTTTAACCAATAAGTTGTCATGTTTTTATAATATTTGCCAAAAGGATGCCCCGATTGACCCGTAGGTAGAACAATGTAAATATTATCTTTATCGCTAAAATCATATATAAATCGCATACTGGGACCAAGATTATTTGCATACGGTTTATTAAAATTATATTCACCGTTGTTTACTGTTGTTCCGTCACCGCCTATAGGAAAAGGTCCGACATTAAAAAACTTATCAACTAAAGTGGATTTTCCGCTAAAATTATGTTTAAAGGTTACTGTGTGAATGTTTCCCCACTGCCAATTTGTTATATCTTTACCTTGGTAAAACTCAAGTTCTGTTAATGCATCAGTTAAGCTTTTCCTAATTACATCATCTCTTTTTTCTATAACGCTTGTTTTTACGTTATCAAACCATTCTGAATCGGGATTATTTAGCAACCGCATAATTACTCTGTACGGCACGTTTGCAATAAATCTATATTCCTGCAAGTACGTTTTTCCTAATTCGTCTTCTAAAGTGTTTTCAATTAGCTTTTGCAAAAAATTAGCATAAATTGTAGGTGTTTGTGATTCGGCTAAAAACTTATAATCCCATTTCTTTAGTAATTTTAAAGTCAATTCCAGATTTTTATCTTTAACATCGGCATTTTCAAAAGCTTTTAGTATAAAAGGGACTAATTTGGAGGCATAATCCGAATAGTAGTCATTCTGATAAGTCATAAAATCTTTTATCGAGTGCTTATCTTTGCTTTCAAGAAGGTTTGTAATTCTGTTAATTCTTGAATCAGGTTCCCACAAATTGGTAATATGGTAACTAAACTTTGGGTCAACTTTGTTATTTGCCGTAGCAATAAATCCTTTTGCGGGATTATAAAAAGTAGGCATTGCTTCAAAAGGAACATAACCTTTCCAATCGTTTTGGCTTAAAGTACCGTCATAAACAAATGAAGGGGAATTGTTATTCCTTATAGGTATTCTTGCGCCGCAAAAGTAACCTATATTTCCTTTGTTATCGGCATATAAAAAGTTTTGACCCGGAGCATAAAAATATCTAAGTGCTTCTTTAAAATCATTAAAACTTTTTGCTTTATTCAGTTTAATAAAAGAAGTTAGTTCATTTCCGGCACTTTCCAGTGCAACCCACCGCATACTTAAGGTGCTGTTTTTACGATATTTATTTGGTAGTAACGAATTAAAAAGATGAATATCCGAGATAATAGGACCGCGATGTGTGGATTTTATTTGAAGAGGAATATTTTTATCATCTTTTACATAAATGGTATCTTTCGAAAAATTTAAATTTTCCCAATTACCGTTAAGTAAATATTTTGTGCCCGTACTATCTAACTGCTCCGAATAAAAATCTGCGTCATCGGTCATTACATTTGTAACAGCCCAACTAATATTATCGTTTTTGCCTATTACAACCGCCGGTACGCCGGGTAACGTAAAGCCGGAAACCGTTGCATCTCCGGTTTTAATAACTGCAATATACCAGCGAGATGGGGACTGTAATGATAAATGTGGATCGTTTGCAATTATAGGTTTACCCGTTGCCGATTTATTTCCGCTTACAACCCAATTATTTGAACCGATATGTGTACCTTCAAAGCCGATAAATTTTCTAAAATTTTTATCAACCGCTATCAAATCATTTTTTGTATCGGGATAATACTTTGCAATATCATTTATAATATAAGTACTGTTCTGATCGTACTCCGGAAGTATTTCTTCGGCTTTTTGTTTACCGAATTTGTTAATTAAATGAGAAAATGCAAAATCAGTCCACCAGCTAATGTTTAATTCCCAAGCAAGCATTTTTGCTATGTATAAACTATGTTCCGGTTTCCATTTTTTTGGTATATAATTAAGTACAGAAAACTCAATAGGTAACTTGCTTTTATTATTTTCAATAAAGTAATTAACACCGTTTGAGTACGATTTTAAAATATTTAACGTGTTTTGGTCTAAATCATTAAGTTTTTGTTTAGCGGCATTTTTAATTCCTAAAGTTAGAAACATTTTATCAAACGGTACTGTTTTTTTACCGAATATTTCGCTTAATCTACCCGATGCAGCGCGTCTAATTAAATCCATTTGGTAAAGTCTTTCTTGAGCATGTGTATAACCTAAGGCAAATGCCGCATCAATATCGTTATTTGCCGTAATGTAGGCAATTCCCATAGAATCCCTATAAATATTGACCTCGCCGGATATCTTCTCGGTTTCTAATGTTGTGTTATAGTTTGGTTTAGATTTATTTATTAATAAATAGGAAAAAATAACTACCGAAACAACTATTAAAAAGACGGTAATAAAAAATGCAATAGAAATTTTTTTATAAGTTCTCATAGCCGCATATATTTTTTTATTGTATGTAAAAATAATGAATAATTATGAAATAAGGTAAATTTATTGTAATTTGAATACTTAACTTTTATATAATTGTGTGAGGGAATATGGAAATTGTAATTATTATACTTTTGGCATTGGTGCTGCTGGTTAGTTTTATAATTGTTTCAAAATTTTCGATAATTGACGAGAAACTTAATTTAATAATTAAAGAAAACTCCGAAACATTTCAGAAAACATTAAACTTAATTAGTACTGAAATTTCTAAAAATAGAACCGAAAACGAAAAAGCTTACAGTAATTTACGTTTAGAATTATCCAATCAATTAAATAATTTCGGAAATATTAATTCCAATAATATTAGGCAGATATCAGATGTATTAAAAGAACAGCTTGCAATTTTTGCGTCACAGCTAAAAAACTTGACAGGGGATTTTAACAGCCGTTTAGAGCAGTTAACTGCAAAAATTGAAAACAATCTAAAACAAATCCAAGAAAATAACGAAAGAAAACTTGAAGAAATGAGAAATACGGTGGATGAGAAACTGCATTCTACTCTTGAAAAACGATTAAATGAATCTTTTGCGCTTGTAAGCAGCCGACTTGAAGAAGTTCATAAGGGACTTGGTGAAATGCAAACATTAGCCACCGGTGTAGGTGATTTGAAAAAAGTATTAAGTAACGTGAAAAATAAAAATGTATAAAATGAAATAGATCGGAA
>CALGLM010000461.1 GCA_937930275.1 uncultured Ignavibacteria bacterium | reverse complement strand
AATTTCTTTACAAGCCCGTAATCTTCGCTCTCCTGAAATTAACTCATAATTATTTTCTCCGGCACGTCTTACTGTAATGGGCTGTATTAAACCATTTTCTAAAATAGATTTCTTTAAATCATCTAAGGCTTCCGGTAAAAAATTTACGCGTGGCTGATATGGATTTGGTAAAATATTAAAAATCGGAATTTTAACAAGTATATCAATTGATTTGCCGTCATCAGAACTTATCTGTTCTGAAGATTTAACAATTTCATGCTCATCATATTTATCTTCAATGCTTGTTTTTATTAAAGCATCTAATCCACGTCCTAAACCTGGTTTAAATTTACTCATCTATTTAGCTCGTCTTCTGATTATTCTGAATAATTTCTGTTGCTAATGAAATATAGTTCTGTGCTCCTATAGACAAAGAATCATACAATAAAACCGGTTTTGCATGACTCGGTGCTTCAGAAATACGCACATTCCGTTGTATTACCGTCTTAAATACTTTATTTCCAAAAAATCGTTTTACTTCTTCATAAACTTGATTAGAAAGTCGAACTCTTTTATCGTACATAGTCAATAAAACACCTTCAACAGTCAATGAAGGATTTAAACTTTTTTTAACCAAATTAACGGTATTTAAAAGTTGTCCCAATCCTTCTAATGCAAAATACTCGCATTGAACAGGAATTAGAACCGAATCGGAAGCAGTAAAAGCATTTAGTGTTAATAGACTTAAAGAAGGCGGACAATCTATTAAGATAAAATCATATTCTTTTTTTAAATTAGTCAAAGCTTCCTTTAATAAGTTTTCTCTATTTTCAACCGAAACCATTTCTACTTCAGCACCCACCAAGTTTATATGAGACGGTAATATTTCCAAATTCGGCATTGATGTATTTACAATAGCTTCATTTATATCATTTAATCCCAATAATACTTCATAAACCGACAAATCGCATGGTTCTGCACCAATTCCGCTTGTAGAATTTGCCTGAGGATCGATATCTATTATTAATATTTTTTTTTCGGCTGCAGCCAAAGATGCTGCTAAATTAATAGCAGTAGAAGTTTTTCCTACACCGCCTTTTTGATTTGCAATTGCTATAACTTTACTCATATTTCTGTAATAACTAAATAGTTATCTCTTCTCCGTAATTTAATACTCTACAATTTATATTAAGTTTTTCGACTTTCTCTTTAAACAAAAGCGGATTTGCTTTTATAATAGGGAAAGTATTATAATGCATGGGTACTGCAACTATCGGTTTAGTTAATTCAACAGCTTTCACTGCATCTTCAATACCCATAGTGTAATTATCCCCTATCGGCAATAACATATAATCAATTTTGTTAAGTTCGCCGATTAATTTCATATCATAAAACAGTCCCGTATCACCTGTATGATAAATACATTTATTATCTGCAAAAACTAATACGCCTGCCGGCGATCCCCCATAATGTCCGTCAGGTGTTAATGAGCCATGGTGGGCAATAGTAAACTTTACTCTTCCGAATTCAAAATTATAACTTCCTCCAATGTGCATATTATGAGCTTTGAAGCCTTTTGAGATACAATAATTTGCTATTTCATCAACACAAATAAATGTCGAGTTGCATCTTTTTGCGATTTTAAATGCATCTCCGAGATGATCACCGTGACCGTGAGTAATTATTATATAATCCGCGTCAACTTCATCAGATTTAGCCGGCGATGTAGGATTACCGTCTAAAAAAGGATCAATTAAAATTGTAATCCCTTTATCTGTCGTTATTTGAAATGCAGAATGAGAAAAGTATCTTAATTTCATTTGTCACCTCGTTTAATTGTTAATAACTTTTGGATTAATTTAGAAGACAAAAATTCACTTAATATCTTATTAATCATTGTGCGATGTTCATTACGTTTTTTTTCCATTTCGGAATGCAAATTGTCCGGTATTAATATACCATAATTTTTTTCAAAGTAATTAAGCTTATCACTCATAACATCCAAATCTCTCGCATCTCCTAATTTATCTTGTATATTTTCCAACATATTATAAAAATCAAAATACACTTTTTTAGGAAAACAATCATAAAAAAGTTCAAACGAGTATCTTAATCTTCTTACAGCTATTCTAAGATCATGTAAATTTTCAACTGATTCATTTTCGTTAAATTTATTAATAAGTTTAATTAAAGTCAGTAACTTATTTTTAATAATAATTTTAGCAGCTTTCTTAAAACTTAAATTATTTTTTAAGCCTTTAATAATTTGTCTTTTTTTTAATTCTACCATTTAAATTCTTAATAATAATTCGAATAAAACCTAAAACGGAATTAATATTTTTAATTTTACTATCATCATTTTCAGTATAAATAGTAGGAATAGAAATAAATCCCATTTTAAAACCGTTATAAGCTGCTTTAAGTAATATTTCAGTCTCTGCTTCAAAGCCGAAACTTTCAATAACAATATTATCAAATAATTTCATATTAATCAATCTATAACCGCTTTGACTATCCAAAATTTTTTGACCGGTTAAAATACTTAAAATTTTTGAAGAAAAAAAATTACTAAGTTTTCTTGAAAAAGGCATTGATTTTGAGCCAAAATCTCTTTTACCGATAATTATATCGCCAATATTTAAACTGTTTATAAATTTAGGTATCATATCCGGATCATGTTGTAAATCACCGTCCAAACAAATCACGTAATCCAAATTACTTTCTTTTGCTTTTTTAATTCCCGTGTTTAAAGCTTTCCCCTTTCCCAAATTCTTTTCGTGTTTTAATAATATTACTTTGCTATTATAAAAAACCGAATTCATGTACTTATCGCTTGACCCGTCATCCACACAAACTACAAAATCGACGTAGTTTAATGTTTTGGTAACTACTTTATCAATTTTTCCGGCTTCATTAAAAAACGGAATTACTGCGGCTATTTTTATTTTATTATTCAAAAATACTTTTCCAGCTTCTTTCTTTAGTTAAACTTAAACTATTAACCAAGTAATTCCTTAAAGATTCTTTAGATAATCCTCGTTTTAGTTTCCCGCCTTCCGCAACCGAAATTGTTCCTGTTTCTTCAGATACAATTATACTAATAACATCTGCTGTTTCTGAAATACCTACTCCTGCTCTATGTCTCATTCCAAGATTTATACCGTCAATTGAAGTACTGTTGGTTAAAGGTAAAGTGCATTTAGCTGCTTCAATTATTCCGTCTCTTACAATCACTGCACCATCATGCATGGGCGAGCGAGGATAAAAAATGCTTCTTAATAAAAGTCTATCGAGTTTTGCATTCAGTAAAACTCCGGTTTCTACAATACCACGAATTCCAACGGATTTTACGACTACAATTAAAGCCCCGTGTTGGTTTTTAGCCATTTCAAACGCAGCATCGGTTAGTATATTAGAGATCGGAAGAGCGTCGTGTAGGGAAAGAGTGTAGATCTCGGTGGTCG
>CALGLM010000460.1 GCA_937930275.1 uncultured Ignavibacteria bacterium | reverse complement strand
TAGAGCGCAACCTTGCCAAGGTTGATGTCGCGGGTTCGAGTCCCGTTTCCCGCTCTCCTCAAAATCCACTTCAAAACAAGTGGATTTTTTAGTATAAGGCGGTGTGGCCAAGTGGCTAAGGCGAAGGTCTGCAAAACCTTTATTCATCGGTTCGAATCCGATCGCCGCCTCAAAAAAAGCTCCGAATTTTCGGGGCTTTTTTATTTTACTAAATTATTTAACTCGTTATAAAACCAGAAAATTTGAGCTATTCCCGCCATTATCCCGCTAAATACCCAAACCTTTTCTTCTTTATTAAATTGTTTTATATTTTTATACTTCTTATACTCGTAGGCTATTTCATTTCCGCTTATCCCCCAATAAATATTTAGAATTATTGCAATTACTGCTAAAATTAATTTTGCTATATCATCTCCAAGGTCAAATACCGTCTTTAAAACTCCAAAATAAACAGCCATCAAAAAAGCTGAGAATATTTCTCCGTGCGAAATAAGCCAAGCCGGAGATAAAAATGCTGCTCCAAAATTAAAACTTACAATTTTTTCTTCTATTTCTGCAATATCACTTAAATTTGCACCGCAATAAGGACAAATTTTATCCTCTTCTTTTACAATCTTTCCGCACTCCGAGCATTCAAATTCATATTTTTCGTAAGACTCGGTTTCATCCGCATCTTTTTCTTCCGGCTCCTCGTACTCAATTCGTCCTTTTTCCCAAACGGTATTTTCTAAGTGAATTGGACACATGGGAAAATATTCGTTACGTTTTAGGATTATCTGGGCAATTTCAACTTCATTGTCATCAACTGTTTTTATTTGTTGCTGATTATAACATAGTTGGCAAAAATATTCACCGCCGTCAGTTGTAATAGTATTTGGTAAAAATGTCTCGTTTTCCATAATCTACTCCACTTAAACAAATACGGATATTACTACTATAAATTCTGTGAATTAATCAAAAGAAATTAAATCGTTTTTACTTTATTTCCAAAACTCTCTATCTAAATTACGATATTGTATAGCTTCACTAATATGTGCCGGAGTTATATTTTCAATTCCTTCTAAATCGGCAATCGTTCTGCTTACTTTTAATATCCTATCGTAAGCTCGTGCCGATAATCCGAGTTTAGTCATTGCGTTTTTTAGCAACTCGGTACAAGTTTCATCAAGCATACAAAATTTTCTTACTTCTTTTGTCCCCATATCCGCATTGTTAAAAATGTGTTTGTAGTTGGCAAAACGTTTTATTTGTATCTGTCTCGCTTTTACTACGCGCTGCCTAATTTCATCCGAACTTTCCCCTTTTACGGATGAAGATAATTCTTTATACTTAACTGCAGGAACTTCAATGTGTATATCAATTCTATCTAATAAAGGACCTGATATTTTTGACATATATTTTTGTATCATTGGGCTTGTACATGTGCATGCTTTATTAGGATCCGTATAATATCCGCACGGGCACGGGTTCATGGCGGCAACCAGCATAAAATTGGCGGGGAAATCCAAAGATAATTTTGAACGGCTTATGGTTACTTTATAATCTTCCATCGGTTGACGCAAAACTTCCAGTACATTTTTCTTAAATTCCGGAAGTTCATCTAAAAACAAAACACCGTGATGAGCAAAACTAACCTCACCCGGTCTTGGAATTGTTCCTCCTCCTATTAGTGCAGCATCAGAAACTGTATGGTGCGGACTCCTAAAAGGTCTTTCAGTAATTAACGCTTTATCCGAAGACATTAATCCCGCTACAGAATGAATTTTGGTTGTTTCTAAAGCTTCTTCAAAAGTTAACGGCGGAAGAATAGTCGGAAATCTTTTTGCAAGCATTGTTTTTCCGCTTCCCGGAGGTCCAATCATTAATATATTATGCCCTCCTGCAGCAGCTATTTCCAACGATCTTTTTACATTTTCCTGACCTTTAACATCACTAAAATCTAAATGATAAGAATTTATTTGACCAAAAATTTCATCAACGGATGTAATCATCGGTTCAGGGTTGGTTTCTCCGTTTAAGAAGTTTACAACATCATTCAGATTATTCATTCCGTAAACTTCAATTCCTTCTACAATACTTGCCTCTTTAGTAGATTCAATGGGCAAAATCACCTTTTTATAACCAAGTTTTTTTGCTTCTACGGCAATCGGTAATCCCCCGTGTATTTTACGTAAAACACCGTCTAACGCAAGTTCGCCTAATATGATAGTATCATTCAAAAAAGTATCTTTCACTAATCCGCTTGTGGAAAGTAATCCGATTGCAATAGGTAAATCGAACGAACTCCCTTCCTTTTTAATATCAGCCGGTGCCAAATTTACCGTTATTTTTGTAACAGGAAATTCGTACCCGCTATTTACAATTGCTGCCGAAACCCTTTCTCTACTCTCCTTTACCGCATTATCGGGTAAACCGACAATTGTAAACGAAGGTAACTTTCTATCGAAATGAGTTTCTACTTCCACAACAAACGCATCAATTCCGTATGTTGCAGCAGAAAACACTTTTGAAAACATATTTACCCTTCTATTTTGTTAAAATCATCTTTTGCACTTTTAATGCTTGACCGCTGCTAACCTTACATAAATAAATGCCGGAAGGATACTCGCTGCCGTCAAATTTAAAAGTATGCATTCCTTTAGTCAGTTGTCCTTTATAAATTTTGTCAATCTCTTTTCCCGTAATGTCGTAAATAGTAATTTCAGCTTCTGCATCTTCCAGCATAATTACACAAATTTCCGTTTCGGGATTAAACGGATTAGGGAAATTAGGTTTAAGTTCAAAAATTTGCTTTGCAGTAACTCCTACTTTTACCGAACTTGTATAAATATATTTACCAAATTTGTCTATCTGTTTTA
The DNA here is from genome assembly GCA_937930275.1 of uncultured Ignavibacteria bacterium. Lineage (GTDB taxonomy): Bacteria > Bacteroidota > Ignavibacteria > Ignavibacteriales > Melioribacteraceae > JAEXOD01. The sequence continues at coordinate 430 of CALGLM010000460.1, read as the reverse complement.
GTCTATAAAAAAGTATTTTACCTTCGGAAGTTTTGTTATCGGTATAATTAAACCGTTCGTTTTCGTCGCCGTTAGTTTCAACACGATATATTTCGTAAAAATTACTCCCGTTATCAGAACGTTCAAGCACAAAACTATTGCTGTTTACGTTTTTATTTTGCCAACTTATAGTATAAAATCCCGAATATACTTCTACATTAAGCTCCGGTAAATCACTGTATAGTGGAGCTGAAGACAAATTAATTTCAGAATTGTAGAGTTTTAGATTTCCTTTACCATTTAGCTTACTTATATTTGTTTCGTCAAAATTAAAGCCACAAATTAATCTACTATTATCCAAATAGTTATTACTCTTAAATTTATCAGCAAAAACATTATCAATTTTATCTTCAAACGCCCATACTTTAAACTTATCTATTTCTATAACACC
>CALGLM010000459.1 GCA_937930275.1 uncultured Ignavibacteria bacterium | reverse complement strand
AGTTGGAATTATAAGAGAGGTTAACATTCCGTTCAAAAATATAACTAATTGAATCTGAAAGTATAAAAGAATTTTTAGATCCAATTAAAAAGGAAATCGGAACACCATATTCAGTGCCAAATTCAGGTCTGGCTTTTAACCACAAGCGATCAATTGTAGAATAATTATTAAGGTTTATTTTAGTATAAATAGTGCCGAGTGAAATAAAAGTAGAGTCACTCCCGGAAAAATCTGCATTTTTAGCAATCTTTACTTTTATTCTATTAGAATTTGAGTTGTTTGTTGAGTTAATAAAACAAATTGAATTGCTAACTTGATTTTGAATCGGATTAACAAATAATGAACGAAACGAAGAACTAAAAATATTAACAGTTGTATTTAATTCATTATCGTTTTCATAAATCTCTTCAATTTTATTTTCAGAGTCTAAGTTAATAGAAATTCGATGTTCGCCGGTCAAGTTTTTTGTTTTTATGTAGAACTGTAAAGAATCACTAAAAAGGGGAAGAACTTTACTGATGGATTCTTCTTTAATAATTTGAGAATTGTAGAAATGTTGAATTTTAATTTTAAAAGTGTCAATAGTTGCTAAACCTGAGTTAAAATAAACAATCTTACATAAAACAGAATCAACATCATCACTTAAATTCCCTAAAATTTTAATATTGGAATTAGAGACAAGTAAATTTGGCTTAGAAGGGAGTTTTATTCTAATAATTGGATCACCCACCAACGCGTTAGTAAGTGCAAAAAGACGATAGGTACCGGTTGAACCATATGTAGATAACAATTTTAATTTGGTTAAACGATGAGCATCCCCCAGAGTTAAAACTGTATCAACCAATAATTTTTCGTAAAATAATTTTGGGGCGGTATAAGAAGTAGAAGTAAAACCCAATGAAGAATTTCCAATATAGCCAATAGCTTGTCCCGAAAGACCATTAACAAATAATTCGGAAAACGAAGTAATGTCCGGTTCGGCAAAACGAGCCGTTGAGCAACCAAAATCTGTTATAAAAGGTGAGCGATTAACTAAATTACGCAACTGAATAGGATCAGTAATACTATTATCCCAAGTCTGTGTACCGCTGTGACCCAGATAAGATATTAATAAACCACCGTTATCAATTTTTTCTTGAATAAAAGACGGACTATAGGGCCCAAAATTTGTTATTGGATCAACAGTTTTATAAAAATGTGTAGCATCTCCTCCGATAGGACGAGGAGTAACGTAATTATTTATTATAAAATCGTTTATTCCTTTTAACGTATTTATCTGATTTGGATCTGTAAAATTACCTCCCGAGAAAAATAAAAATTTCTTATTCCAGTTATCAAAATTAGAATTAATATAGTTTTGATGTTTAAGCATGTAGTTTTCAAATTCTGCAAGATTGCGGGCAGGCAATCTCCCAATATTAATCTGGGGAATGTTTGCACCAGTCTCATCCCAAATAACATACCATGTATCACTTACCGGAGTTCCAAATGAGGGGACTAAACATCTATCAATAGGTGCTCCTTGATATTTGCTTTTATAACCGTAATAGTCGTAGTTAGCGCGGCCTACAATAAATACATTTTTTATTTTTGGGGCTTGCCAATTGCTGTAAGCAGTTTTTAAAAAGTCTTTAATCGGTTCCGGCGCAAAAAATCCATAATTGAGAAGGTCATAAATATCAAAAACGTTAATAACTTTTGTGGTGATGTTATAAGACGAGCTAATCATATTAGCGTATTCATTTGCCTTATCTAGAAAAAACGGATGCGTAATAAGAACATACTCGGCTTGGTTTTGTGTACTTAATAAATCTTCAAATTGCTTTTTATAATAAAATATAGGTTTTTTAACCGTTTGAGATGTACGCAGTATATATTGATCATTATTTCTAACCGTATCGATAAAATTAATAATATTGCCGTTTTTGGTAAAATTGGTTATTTTCTTAAAGTTATAATTACCCAAGTATTTATAAATGATATTATCATTAGAGATAACATTACCTAACTTAAACAATCCAAAAGTTCCTTCCTCATTAAGCGATGTATATCTAAAAGTTAAGGTATCGTTTTTTGCTAATAAGTAACGAGGATATTCGATTTCACGCCAATCGCCAAATAATCGATTTACTGTACTTTGAGTTGCATAAGATACTATTCGTAAATTATTAGTACCGTTAATTAGAAGTGTAGAAGGAAATTCAGCTTCTAAAGTTTTCACTTCGTATTTTTGAACATATCCCGAATCATATGCTGTTGGATAATTATTAATTTTTAGAGCTGTTATGTGTGAATTTGTGCTTAGGTTTGTAGCCCAACTTTGAAATTTAGCATATCCGCGAGCAATTCTATTAGGATAAACATTATTTGTTGTGAAAGATTGAGAAACTGTTCCGACACTTTGTCCCCACCAATTCCAAGTTTCGTTTTCATGCCAATTTGGATCTTCACGTCTAACTGAACCCCCTTCCAATGCATAGTCAAACCAAGGATTTTGTTCAAAATGTAAAAATTCATCATAAAAATCTATTGTATCATTAGGGAAATTAGAAAAATTAGTTAGTGAATCTACTCTTAGTCCTTCTTCACCATCCCATGTTAACCAATATGCAGTAGTATCAGAATAACGGTCAAGGTATTCTTTATAAGGTTCACCATAAGCGGCAGGTTCTCTATAATTTCTATCACCGTAATTCCTTATTCCAAAAAATTCAATATAATCAGAATCATCAAATGAATTATCATTTTCGCCATATACATAAATAGGAATCTGAATACCTTTTACAAATATTTTAAAGGACTTTGGATTTATTGAAGCAGTCCCTATATTATAATTTAAAAGATCGTTCTTGTTTATTCTATAAATGTCGTCTTTAATTACTCCCAACTTTAGATATGTTTTATTAAAATCTATCCATAATGCACTGTTTGGCTTATCAATAACTGGTTGAATATAATAGTTTGAACCAAAGGACGGATTCAAGATAATCGGATGTTTTAATAATTTTGAAGTGTTATTTAGAGTTAATTTTTGATCAAATATTAATTTAAGTTTAAAAGTTTTTACAATATCGACTTGTCTGTTTGCAAAATTGTAGCGGAAAGGATTGTATTTTATGTGAAGACAATAGTTTTTATCAATATTTGTAAATCCTAAAATCTCATAGTTTTTGCTTGGTTTAAAGTTGAAATTGGTTTCTGTGTAAACTAATGTCGAATCATTTAATTTCTCTACAATAGGATTAATTTTAGGGATTGCATTAACAAATTCGATTATATCATCAATAATTTCTACTTTTGGAGCACTTTTTTCCGGAATTGCAATAAAAAGATCCATTGAAGGTAAACAAAAACTACCCGGTAAAGATTCATCAAGATAATTATCAAAAATTATATTGTTTACATCATTTGATCTGTTTATTGAAAAATTTATATTGTTTTGTATATTTAATTCATAAATATTTCCTTTTATGGATTCATTTTGTAAAATTTGCCCGTAAACAAAAACAAATGAAAAAAACATTAAAATTACTATTAGTTTTGTTTTCATGATAACCCTATATTTTTATGATTTATAAATTAATAAATACTTATATAAATATCTCAAATGAAGAAGAATATATTAAAGAAATTTTTAACACTTTAAAAAATAAACAAAAAAAAGTATTTTTCTATTTGAATTCTTACTCTTTTTATTTATTTAATAATAATAAGAATTTTAATAATGCATTTAAGATAGCAAATTTCATAATTGCTGACGGTTATAGCGTTGTGAAAGCTATAAAGCTATTAAATAACACGGAAATTAATAAAGTTGTATTCACCTATGTTTATGAAAAAATATTAGCAGAATTGTTTTCAAAGGAGAATGTGAAAATTTTCTGTTTAGGCGGATCAAAAGATTCAATTCGTAAATTTATTGCTAATATGGAATTGAAATTTCCAAATTTATATATTGTTGGTTATAATGACGGATTTTTTATCCCAGGTGATGAATCGAATACAATACTAAAAAAAATTAATGACTCAAAAGCTGAAGTCTTGATTGTAGGAATGGGAATGCCACGTTCTGAAGTTTGGATAAAAGAAAATCTAAAAAATATAAATGTGAATTGTATTTTTAGTGTCGGAGGTTTTTTTGAGTTTTTAGCCGGGAATAAAAAACAAGCCCCTGCTCTTTTCTATAATTCGGGGTTAGAATGGATTTATAGATTAGCTCAAGAACCAAAACGTTTATTCGGCAGATATCTTAAAGCAAACATATATTTTGTGTTCAGAATTATAAAATTTTTATTAATAAAAAAATAAATTTATTATGCCGTTAGTAAGTATAGTTATTCTAACTTTTAATAGAGTTAATGTCTTAATAAGCATAATTCAAAAATTAAAAAAATTAACTTATAAAAATGTAGAGATTATAATAATTAATAATAATTCGAGCGATGAAACTGCAATTAAAATTCCGGAATTGTTTCCTGAAATCAACCTGATCAATTTGAATAAAAATATCGGAGTATCAGCATTAAATTATGGATTGAAAGCGGCCAGTGGAGAGTATATTTTGCAGTTAGACGACGATAGTTACCCCGAAGAAAATGCAATTGAAAATGGATTAAATGAGTTCACCAAAAATGAAAATTTGGGCGTTCTGACTTATAAAGTCATTAATTTACGATATAATATTTGTGAAACAGCCGATTTCCCAATGAACCCACGAACATTTAACGGCTGCGGCGTGATGTTTCGTTCTAAAATTTTTAATAAATCCGGCTTTTATAATAAAAAAATATTTATATATTACAACGAACTCGATTTAACCATAAGAGTTATTAATGCCGGATTTGAAATATTGTATTTCCCTAAATCCGTTGTATATCATTTGCAAACACCTTCGGGAAGAGAAGTTAAAAACATTGCTCCATTTCAATCCGAGTTTAGATTTAAATTTTATTTTCTTAGTTACTTTATTTTTTTATTTACTAATTTTGATAGAATATATGTATTTAAGTATGGTATTAAATTAGTGATATCAAACCTGTTAAAAGCAATTTATTTTGGATATTATAAAGCCTTTTTTACTACTATATTTAAAGTTATTAAATTTTCTTTGCATGAAAACAAAAACAGAATAAAAATATCAAAACAAACACAAAAACTTTATGAAAACGGTAATTTTGCTTTAATTGATAGAATATTTTTCCCTAATTTTGAAAAAACCAAGTTATACAAATGGCTAAAAAGTTAATAAACCTTTATTCAAATAATTTTCTTGCATTTACAATTTATAACTTATTAAAAATTTTATTTCTATTTAATAATAAACCAACTAATAAAAAGGAGATTTTAATTGTTAATTTTGGACAAATAGGAGATTTAATAATAACATCTCGATTGTTTGATTTTTCTGAAAAACATAGGATTGAGAATATAAGTATATTAATTAATGAAAAATTTTGCGCTTTTTTTAGATATTTAGCACCAACAGTTGATATTATTGGAGTAGATTTACAAAAATATAATTTGAGTTTTATATACCGATTTAACAAATTATCACTGTTACGAAAAACTTCTTATAAAACAGTATTAAATCTAAACTCTTTTAACAGAATAATGACTGATGAAATTGTATTGCTTCAGAATGCCTGCCAATACTATTGTTTAGAAAACAATTGGAAAAATTTAAAGCCGATATTTCGTAATTATATGCTTTCTCAATACACAAACGTTTTAATTTGTAAAGGAAGGAATGAATATTACAGACACTTAGAAGTATTTGAGAAGTTTTTTGATATACAACTAAATTTTAGCCCGCTTATAACAAAAGCAAAAAAGAATGAAAACTTAAACTTTGATAAATATATTGTTATATCTCCTACAACATCACAAAAAATATCTGCTTGGCATATTAATAGTTTTATTGAATTAATTAAATTATTGCCAAGAGATATAAATGTTGTCGTTTTAGGTGATAAAACAACAATAGAACTTGATAATCTTTGTATGTTGTCTAATTTTGTAAATTTGATTAATAAAACAACTATTGAAGAAGCTGCAGATATAATTAAAAATTCTAAATTATATATTGGAAATGATAGCGGATTAACCCATGTTGCCCTTAAATTCGATATTCCTTTTATTTGTATTTTAGGAGGAGGAGCGTTTGGTTATTATTTCCCGGTTTTTGAAAGCGAAAGAACGAAATACATATATAAAAAATTGGAATGTTTTAATTGTGATTGGTATTGCAAATTTAACGAGCCAAAATGTTTAACTCAAATATCGGTTGATGAAGTATATAAAGAAGCAATAAACATGTTAAACAAATATTATGTATAAAATTAGTATAAAAAACATGATCTTTAATAAATCCGCACGGTTTTATTTACACTTAAAAAACTATTTTAGTTTTATTTTATTTATTCTTGTTAAGCCGTTTATATCCTCCAAAAATATTAGAATAAATAATAAGACAATCCTTTTTTTTAATAACGGGCAAATAGGCGATTTGTTGGTTTCTTCCATAATTTTAGAAAACGAAGATTTGTTGCCAAAATCTTTTAAGTACGTTTTTTTGATTAAAGAAGAATATTTAAGTCTTTTTAAGAACTATAAGGGATTATTTGAAATTAAAACATTTAATTTATCTGAATATAGATTTAATATTAAATATAAACTTAACCTTATTAACGAACTTAACAACTTGGGTATTGCTAAATTTTTTAATCTCTGTGCCGCAAGAGGTATATTAACCGAAGAGTTTTCTTATTTTATTAAATCAGATGAAAAAATAGCATTAAATAAAAGTTCGTTTTATTTAGATAGTAAATTGTTAAACTATTTTAATAATTGTTATAATAACTTATTATTCGATAAACAGATAAACGAATATGAAAAAACAATCGGTTTATTAAATCTTTTAGATTCTAATATTAGTAAAAATGGAACGGTACTAAATAAAGGGAAACTTTTTGATTTTGAAATAAAAGCAAAAGATTATATTGTAATTGCTCCGTTTACTTCCGATATGTCAAGAAATTGGGGGACTATTAATTACAATAAATTAATCGATCTACTATCATTAAAATATAATGTTGTATTATTGGGTTCAAAAAACGATATCGGTAAATTAGATATTGTGCACAACTTTAGAATAAAAAACTTGATAGGAAAAACCACATTAATTGAAGCAGCTAAATATATTGCCGAATCAAAAGTTTATATAGGTAACGATAGCGGTTTAACGCATATTGCATTAAAATTTAATAAACCTATAATTGCAATAATCGGCGGAGGTATGTGGGGCAGGTTTTTTCCATTTAGTAACAATAATCTACATTCATTTTTGGCATATAAATTAAACTGTTTTGGCTGTGAATGGGTTTGTAATTTTAAAGTGAAGTACTGTATTAATTTGTTATCGATAGAAGATATACAAAATAAAGTTGATACTATTTATAGTAAACTATTATAAATAGATATTAGTTTTTCACTGTTTTTTTGTAGTGAATAATTTTTTACTACAGTTTGCTTTCCGTTTTTTATTATTAGTTGACGTAAATCTCTGTCTTGCATAAGTAATTTGATCTTTTCGATTAATGAAGAAATATTACCGGGTTCAAAAAGCAAACCGTTTTTCTTGTCAATCAGAATATCTTTAATCCCTCCAATTTTACTTGCTATAACCGGAACTTCATAAGCCATTGCCTCAAGAATAACCATCGGAATTCCTTCAACTTCTATATTGTTTATAGCAACTGAAGGTACTAAAAGTAGATCAATATCATAATATAGTTTTGAAATATCATAATTTGTAAATTGTTGCAAATATATTCTTTTATCATAAAATCCATTATTCATAATAAGACTAACCAATGAACCATTACCCTTAAAAATAATATTTATACGTTTATCTATTTCTAAAATTTTCGACACATTTTCTAAAATAAATTTTATACCTTTTAGTTCTTCTACTCTGCCAATAATTCCGAGATTTATCTGGCTTGAGTTGTTTATTTTCTCAACTCCTTCAATTATGTTAATACCATTGGGCAATATTTCAATATTCCTTTTAAATAATGAATAAGATGTGAGATCATTTCCGGAACTGGTTCCAATTGCCAAATATTTGTTGGCAAATATTAAATACGAAATATTATCATTGTAATTATTGTGATGTGTATAAGTGATTTGTAATTTGGGGAACAAAATTTTTAGAGAATAAATATAGGGTATATAAATCCTGAAATGATAATGAATTATATTAATTTTATTATTTTTGCAAATTTTATAGAGTTTAAAAATTATAAAAATAAAATCAATGATGCTATAAAGGTTCTTTTCGTTAATAAAAACTTTAATTTTACTATTTAGAGTCTTTGCTTCAAAAAAATAGCCGGATTTTGCAAATATCCCAATAAATTCGATTTTATCTGAAAGATAATTCGCAAATCTAATTGTTGATGTTTCAACACCCCCTATTTCAAAATTTTTTAATAAATGTAAAACACGAATAGGTCTATTTTTGCTCATGTTTTTCTCTAATTCCATAAAATAAATAACTTAAAACAATAAATACCGAAAATTCGGATAATAAAGTAGTAAAAGCAGCACCGTTATAGGAAAATCGTGGTATAAAAATTAAATTTAATATAATATTGGTAATTGCCCCCAAACTTACTGCTATTAAATACTGTTTTTGATTACCCCAAACAGTTAGAGGTTCACCAATAGACATGTTTATACCTACTAATATTGTATTAAGAGCAAGTATTTTTAATGGAAGTACGGAAGATAAAAAACTGTTTCCAAATATTAATACAATTATTTCCGAAGCATATAAATAAACTATAATTCCTAAAAATACTCCGATAAATATCATAAAAATATAATAATATAAAAAGCTGCGATCAACTAATTTAATATTTTTTGCTATCGTAGGTAAAAATACACTAACAATAATGCTAAATGGAATTATTAATAGTAAAAATATTTTATTTGCTGCAGAGTAAATGCCTACTTCATATTCTGTTTTGATGAAACCAAGCATTATTGTATCTGCAAAATAATATATTGCGATCATTAACGAAGATATAAAAAGAGGAAAAGAAGATAAGAGCAATTGTTTTATTAATTTTAACGAAAATTTATTTCTAATATTTTTTATATATTCTTTTAATTTATGGAAAAACAAAAGATTACTTATAAAAGAAACACCAACCAATATAAAAACAGCAATAATAAAGTCGGTATTATTTCTTACAAATATAAAATATAATACAATAGTTAATATGCTTATTAATATTTGGTTAATTGTAATTACTTTAAAATACTCAATTGCTTTTGCAAAATAATTTAAAGATAACCCTGTTGTAAAAATTGTTAATCCCATTATAACCAAAGGTAAATTAAAGTTTGAATTAAAAAATAATATTAACAAATAGATAAAAAAACTAATACAACTTAAAACAATTCTAATTATCGAAATATTTATTAAATAATTGGAAGCAAGTTCTCTATTTTGTGAAACTTCTTTTAAGCAAATTCTATCTAAGCCAAAATTAACTAAGTTTAGTAAAAAGTTAACCAATGCCGTGCCAAATCCTATTGTTCCAAAATCGGAAAGGCTGATAACACGGGCTAAATAAGCAAAAGAAAGGAAATTTATTCCACGTGAAATAATTTCACCGGAGGAAAGAATTACAATATTTTTAACCGGTATTAAAGAAATTTTCATTAAATTAATTAGGTTTTTAAAAAAGATATGAAAAATTATGAAAAATATATTTGAAAAGCATGCACTAAAAATAATTATTATAACTAATTTATTATACTATATTCCTTTTATATTTATCCACCCGGGGTTTATGTTGGATGATTTTTATATTTTTTATCTAATAAAAATATTCCCAAATGATATATTTGTTAAATCTCCGGATGAAATGTTCTTTTTATTTTTCAGACCTTTATCATTTATTACATTTCGTTTAGACTATTTTTTATGGGCGACAAATTTTATCCCCATGAAGATTATGTCATTAGTGATACATTTGCTTTTAATTGTTTCTTTATATTTTTTTATAACAAAAATAAGTAAATTAATAGAATTAAAAATTAATTGTATTATAATTACTTTACTATTAATTATTTTTTCGATTCACTCAGATGCAATTTTGTGGATAATC
>CALGLM010000458.1 GCA_937930275.1 uncultured Ignavibacteria bacterium | reverse complement strand
AAATTATAAATGAAAACATTTGAGGAATAAATGATTAAGCGATTATTGATTATCGTAGTACTGCCTTTAGCCTTAAATTATGGGCAAACGACAACAAATATTACGCAGCAATCATTAAGCTCGGAAATAAAACCAATTGTTACGGAAAATGTGAAAATTGAAATTCCGAAAGTAGTTAATCTTTTTACTACGCCTAAAAAAGAAATTGTTGTTGAAAAAAAAGAAGAAGTAAAAGTTGAAGAGAAAGCACCGGAAGTTGAGATTAAAAAGGAATTATTTGACCCTACTCCCTATGTTTATAATCTTGAAACCGAAAAAAAAGTAAAGGGAGAAATATACTCGGACGGAATGCTTTATTGTTATCAAGTAGCTGCTTTTAAGAGCAAAAAAGTGGCTGATAACGAAGTTAAAAAAATTAAAAGTAAAAATTTTGAAGCATATTTAACGGAATATAAAGTAAAAAAAGTAACTTGGTACAGAGTAAGAATAGGAAATTTTGATACGCTTGCTGAAACCGAAAAATCGTTAAAAAGTTATAAAAAATTATTTAAAAAGTAAAATGACGGAGGCGAAATGATTAAAAATATTTACATTAAACTATTTCTAATATTAACTATTTTTGCAGTAGGATGTAAAACTCTTCCTCCGGTTGAGTTTGAAAATTCTAATCAATTGTTTATTGAACGTACGGTCGATAAGCTGGATTTGGGAAAAACATTCCCTATTCCACAAGGGCAATCAATTGCTTTAGTTTCGTTAGAAAGCGATAAAACGGTTGATGCTCCTATTGTTGCAACAATTGAAGATCAGCTTGTAAGATCATTGTTAAAAAATCAGTTTGTAGTGCTTGAGCGCGATAATGATATGCTAAAACGTTTGTTACGTGAAAATCACCCAACCGATCATAAAAGCGGTTATTCTATTTTAACTACCGATAGTGCACAAACTTTTGTTAAAATGTATAAAACTCATTTAAAAGCTGCCGATTATTTGGTTTCGTATAGAGTTTTAGAATGCGGCTTAGTTTACGGAAGAAATATTACTGACGGTTTTATTGATAGAAACGGTGTAATTAGATTACATGTCCGAATTCAAAAAGTTGATACGGGTGAAATTGTTTACGCCGAAAACTTGACGGGAACGTATAAAGATAGAGTAGTTGCAGAGTATTTGCAATATTACGAAAATTATCATTTTAATTATTTCCCAAGTGGTTATCCTTTACAAAAGTAAGTTTGATACAGTTATTTTTTAAGTCCCTTACTGTTAAAAGTTAGGGACTTTTTTTATCCCATTATATCTTTTATTTTTGCTAAATATCGTCTGCTAATTTCATAAGGGGTATTAATTCCCTTAAGGTATATTCGGTAAGAACCTTCAAACCATTCTTCTATTTTATCCATATACTCTAAATTAATTATTGTCGTTCTGTGTATTCTGCAAAAATAATTAACCGGTAACCTATTTCCCCATTCATTCATTGATTTATTTGTTAATCCGTACATATTATTTACTAAAGTAATTTTTGTATAATCACCTGCCGAACTAATACATAAAATTTCGCTAAGTTTAATAAATTTATATTTATTATTAAAAAGAATAAAAAGTCTGTCATTATATTCTAAAGTTTCTGATTTATTATTTTTACCGTAATTCGTATCCGTAATGCGGTTTATTGTTTCCTTTAACCTTTTTGGGTTAATTGGTTTTAATAAGTAATCTAATGCATTAACTTCAAAAGCTTTTACCGCAAATTCATCATAAGCCGTAACAAAAACAATTTTTGCACTTGTATCTATTTCTTCTAAAAGTTCAAAACCTGATTTACCGGGCATTTGAATATCTAAAAAGATAATATTGATATCTTGTTTTTTTAATAATTCGGCGGCACTATTAACCGAATCAGCTTCCGAAACTATTTCAATTTCTTCAAAATCAGAAAGCAAATTTTTAAGTTCAAGCCTTGCCAATCGCTCATCATCAACTATTAGTGCTTTTTGTTTAATTTTCATTTAAAAATAATTTTAAGTTATAAATATTAATTTCAACTTTTACAAAACCGTTTTCTTCTAAAATAGTAAATTTATGATTATTTGGATATGCATTATTTAATCTTAATTTAATATTTTCTAAGCCGATTCCGTTATTTTTATTTTCGATAAAATAACCTGAATTTTCTACCCCAATTAGTAATCCGTTTTCGCCCATTTTTTTAGTGAATATTTTTATTTGTAAAGGTAGTTTTGTTGTTTTCATTCCATGTTTTATAGCATTTTCTACTAAAGGATGTATTAAGAAAGTTAATATTTCCAAGTTGTTTGTATCTTCTCCTACATCAACAATTGTTTCAAGTTTTTCTTCAAATCTAATTTTTTCAATGGTTAAATAATTTTTAATTATATCTATTTCCTCGCTAATTTTCGAGGTTATTTTTTTATTATTAGCAAAAACATAATTTAATAGGTTAGAAAGTTTATCAATCATTTCTTTTGCTGTGTCTTTATCTTCTTTAATTAACGCTCTAATAGAGTTTAGAGAATTAAACAAGAAATGAGGATTTAACTGACTTTGTAACACTTTAATTTCTGTTTTCTTTGATAGTAATTTTGTTTCATATGTTTTTTGTTTTAAAAGATTATAGGAGATCCACAATTTAATTCCGAAATATAAAGTACTCCAAGCTGCAATTAATACAATATCCCAATACAAATCCATAAAAAGATTGACCAATCTTATATTTAATATTACGGCTATTGGATTTTGGTAATTTACTAAAGCTTTTATACATCTACTTCCAATTTGCCAAATAACTGCGGAAATAATTGATGTGAGGCTTAATAAAATTACTACTTTTTTTGTAATAAATCCGTAATTAAAAGACTTTTTATAAATGAATCTTAAAATAACGGTAATAGTGAACCCCAAAAGCATACGAATTATAAAACCGCCGTTAGTTTGGTTTTTTGTTTTTGTAA
>CALGLM010000457.1 GCA_937930275.1 uncultured Ignavibacteria bacterium | reverse complement strand
ATACTGTGGGGGAATTTGTAAAAAAATCATTACTAAAACTTGGGGCTGATATACGTCCATATAAAGAAGGTTATAAAATTGATTTAACAAACGTCCCCAATGTAATAAAAGATGTATTTGATTATAAAACTAAACTAAGTATTTGTTTTATTTCTCCTACTCCTTCAGAGTTTGTTTATATAGGAAGAAACCATAAATTGGTTGAACAATTAAGTTTATTAATTTTAAATAAATCTCTTAATGATAATGTTTTAGCTGATATGGGAGCAAGAGCTTCGTTTATTGTTTCAGATAATGTAAGCAAACGAACAACCATTATGCTTTTACGAGTAAGGATGATTATTGAGGAAAAAACAACTAAAACACAATTGGTTGCCGAAGAAATGGTTTTATGGGGTTTTATTGGCAGCATAATGTCCAAAGAGTATTTATCACATAAAGAGTGCGAAAAGATTATTGAAGAAATTAAGCCAATTACAGATATTTCTTTAACACGTCAAAAAGTTGCCCTTAATTTGGAAATAAACAATATCTTAGATAATAATGATATTTTAATAAAAATAACAGAAGAAAGAACTGCTCATTTATTGGAAGCGAACGAACGCTTTAGAAATGTGATGGGAGGGAAAAGATATCAATTTGCAAAACCGATTTTACCCCCCGATTTATTGGGTGTTTATATAATATTACCAAAAGAGTAAGTATGAAAACAAGTGCGATAAGAATAGAAGGGAATATTATTTCCGATGATTTTTTTGATAAAATTGATTTACCCGAAACATTAGGACAAAGCGGAAAAGATTTTGGGTTTGAAAAAAATCAAAAAATTAGAGATGAAATAGCACGATGCTGGGCTGATGCAAAAGACCAATATAATATTTATAAAAGAAGAATTGAACAACTTAACGACAAGGATAAGGGCACGGAAGAAACCAGGAAATATTGGATTAATCCCTTGTTGGAAAATTTAGGTTACAAATTAGAATACAATTCGGCGGGATATATTGTAAACGGAAAGAATTTTACAATAAGTCATAAGTGCAAAGTTAATATTGATTTTCCCGTGCATGTTGTTAGTTTTAAGAAAAGCTTGGATAAAAGAGGCGAAGATAAAACTATGTCTCCCCACGCTATGGTGCAAGAATACCTAAATTTAACAGAACATCTTTATGCAATCGTTTCTAACGGTTCTACTTTACGTATTTTGCGAGATAGCGGTAAAATTGTTAGACTCAGTTTCTTAGAGTTTGATCTGGTAAAAATTATGGAAGAAAACTTATACGGCGAGTTTGCAATTTTTTACCGCCTTGTTCATGCTTCCAGAATGCCAAAACGCAAAGAAGAAGCTGATAGCTGTTTGTTTGAACAGTATCATCAAAACGCTATTGAATCGGGTAGTAGAATTAGAGAAGGGTTAAGTACTGCTTTTATTAATTCTATTGATATACTTGCCAAAGGTTTTTTGGAACATCCCAAAAATGAATTATTAAGAAATTCAATTTATTCCAATTATCCTAACGTTGGAAACTTAAATGAAAATGACGAAGTCTTTGAAAAATTATCCTCAGAAAAATACTTTTTGTATCTATTACGTTTATTATATCGAATCTTGTTTTTATTCGTAATTGAAGAAAGAGATTTGGTTTTTGCCGAAATTATGGACCCCGATGAAAATACAAATGAAAAGGTTAAAAGGTTAAAAAGCATTTATTACAATTATTACAGTTTAACACGGTTAAGAAGACTTTCGGAAAAATTATACTTTTATAATAATAAATTGGAAGATATTTGGATAAGTTTAAAGCACACATTTAGAATATTTGAAGATGAAAAATATTCATCAATATTAAGTATTTACCCTCTCGGCGGTGATTTATTTTCATATGAGTCTATTGGAGTATTAAACGAAAGTTATTTGGATAACGAAACATTACTAAAATGTATTAAGCATTTAACAATATTTGAAAATGTTAAGAAGAAAGAAACAATTAAAGTAAGTTATGCATCACTAAACGTTGAAGAATTCGGTTCGGTTTATGAAGGGATTTTAGAATTTACCGGGAAATTTACTTTTAACGGAAATATTAAATTTAGTTTAGATAAAAGTAGTGCAAGAGCATCTTCCGGGTCTCATTATACTCCTGAAGAACTTGTTCAACCTTTAATAAAAAACTCATTAGAACATATTATAGAAAATATTAAAGCAGATGTT
>CALGLM010000456.1 GCA_937930275.1 uncultured Ignavibacteria bacterium | reverse complement strand
GGCTATTATAAATCACCTTTTTACCCTTAATTTTCCCCAAAAGTCCTACAAACGGAAGCGTATAAACATCTTCTGCAAATAATATTTGAGCATTCGAAGATATTAAATGCCTAATTGTTATTAAAGCAAAATGCAAATAAAATAATATTGAAAATTTTTTGCTTATTTTGTAAATATTAACATCTCCATTAATAGTTACAAAATTTTCGGTAAACCAATCAAACGATACTACATTAACAGTATGTCCTTCATTTTCCAAAGAATTCTTTAAATTAGTAATTCTGGAATCTTTATTTGCATTACCTAAAAAATAAATTTCTAATTTCACAAAAAACTAACTTAACTTAATATTAAAAGTATTGCGCATAATGGTTTTTGCATCAAATTTTTCTTTGAAGTCGATTAAATTAATACTCGGAGTCATCGGATTTTCTGCTTTTGTATCTTGTGAAACTCCTATATCAACATATTGATAGCCGTTTTCGGTTGAGTATTTTACTACTTCATACATAACTCGTTGAATGGGCTTTAAATATTGATATTCGTAATAAAGCATATTGTAAAAGCATATTGCTACGGTTTTATTTGCAAAAAACATTGATGAACCTGCAATTGGCTTATCTTTATAATAAACCATAAATAATTTTAAATTATCCGGCAATAATTCTGTCAATTTTATTAAATCATCATATGAATGAGTAGGTTTAACGTTATGCCTTGATTTATTTTCTAATAAAATTGGATAAAACTCATCATATCTATCATTTATCTCAACTCTAATATCCGGATTGCCCAAACTTTTTCGAATATTTCGCCTTGTTGAAGCATGAAATCTTGAAATAATATCTCTTTCCTTATCTAACTTAATTGCACTTGAAATATAATGTAAACTAAATTTAAAACCGGACCATAACATTGCAAAATCCAAATTTTGATTCTGATACTGCTCATAAATCATTGGAGCAGGCGTTAAATAGAACTCCTTAAATCCGTTTTTTTTGCCGTAATCAATTAGCATTTCAACATAATTAAGAGCTTCTTTAAAGGTTATATCCCCAGTTACAATAGATCCGTAAGAAGCGCCTACGGGCGATTCAAAAATTCCGTCTTTTAAGCTACCGGGTAATACTGCTTTTATTTCTCCTTTTTCAACAAACATTAAGTGATTAAAAGTAAATTTTCCGGGTTTATGATAATCAAAAAACTTTTGAAGATGAAACATTGTTCCGTTATTAGATGCTAAAACAAAGTTATCCCATTTCTCTTTCCATTCATGGTTATACTCTATAATTTCCATAATCAATCCGTAAAATCAATAAAAAATATTTTTATTTTTAAAAATAAGAAAATTTATCTATTCAGTAGTCCAACTAAATCAAAAATTATATCCGACAGTTATTATATTTGAACTTCCTAAATCATATTTAAACGGAATAAAAGCATAATCTACCTTAAAGTTATTCCATAATACACCAAATCCAGCGCTAAAACTTCTTGCTTCAATTCCTGTTAAATAACCAATTCTTATAGAAAACAAATTATCATAAATAATATCAGCCGCAAAAGCTGAACATAATTCATCTTCGCTTAAATATTTGTTTATTCCTGCTAACAACACAACATCACTTTTAATTTCTTCAAACTTTAAATTATAAGAAGCCCCAAATCTAAAATCTTTAGGTAACTCCGTTTCTACATTTCTTAATTTATTCATAGAACCCAAATTTCTTAAAGATAAACCTAAATTCAAATTTGGAAACAGATTATTATAGGCAATACCAAAATCAAAGCCATAACCGGTTGCCTCATCAGAATACAATCCTTCATATAAATATTTGAATGTAGTTCCTAAAGAAATGTTTTCTGAGACATAAAAGCCCGTAGATATGCTTCCAAAAAAATAATTAGCATTAAATTTTGCAATTGGATCACCGGGTACATTTCTAACTTCAATTTCATCAATTGAAGCAGTATTTACACCGATAGCAAATTTAATTTTATCGTAATTAAAACCAAATGCCAAATTTTGACTTCTTAAATCTTGAATTGATTGATTATGTGAAATACTTAAATTTATATCGTCATCTGCTAATAAAGCAGGATTATAAAACAAAGCAGTAGCATCTTTGGAATATACAACTCCTAAATCTGCCAATGCTGCATTTTTTGCGCCATAACTAAGCTTTAAAAAAGTCAAACCGTTTTTTCCGGCACCTTGCGCAAATAACATTGTTGAACAAAGAACTAAAACGATGCTTATATTTTTCATTTTACACCTATAATTACAAATTAAAATTAATACTTAAAATATGAGAATTATTAATTGAGTACGGCTCATAAGCATAAGCATAATCAACTCCTACAACCCAGCTTTCAAAAGAATATTCATACGAAAATCCGAAACTTGGCCTTGCCGGAATATCACTATTGCTCAAATTAATTTTATCTATACCCGT
>CALGLM010000455.1 GCA_937930275.1 uncultured Ignavibacteria bacterium | reverse complement strand
GACCACCGAGATCTACACTCTTTCCCTACACGACGCTCTTCCGATCTATCAGCAATTATTAAAGTTCTTTCAAATTGTCCGGTTTCCTGATTGTTAATTCTAAAGTATGTGCTTAATTCCATAGGACATCTTACCCCTTTCGGAATATAAACAAACGAACCGTCACTAAAAACGGCAGAATTAAGGGCAGCATAAAAATTATCGGTATAAGGAACAACAGAACCTAAATACTTTTTAACTAATTCGGGATGTTCTTTTATTGCTTCCGAAATACTACAAAAAATAATTCCTTGTTCTTTTAACGATTCTTTAAATGTAGTAGTAACGGAAACCGAATCGAAAACTGCATCAACTGCTACACCGGCTAAAATTTTTTGTTCTTCTAATGGTATTCCTAATTTTTCAAATGTTTTAACAAGTTCGGGATCAACATCTTCCATACTGTTTAATGTAGGCTTTTGTTTTGGAGCCGAGTAGTACGAAATATCTTGGTAATCAATATTGGGATATTTAACATTTGGCCATTTTGGTTCGGTTAGAGTAATCCAATGTCTATAAGCTTTTAATCTCCATTCGGTCATCCATTCCGGTTCTTCTTTTTTTTGCGAGATATAACGAATTACATCTTCGTTCAATCCTTTAGCAAGCGTTTCACTTTCAATTTCTGTTGAAAACCCCCATTTATATTCGCTTTGGGTTAAGTCTTCAACTATTTTCATGTCTTCACTCATTTATGCTCCGTAAAAATTTTCTTCAATCTGGAAAAAAAAGTCAAGATTATTTGTAAAAAAATATTCTTTCTATTAAAAAACTAAATTTTTGTTAAAATCGTTCCAAAATTATTTAGTTTTTTCTCTCTGTCTAATAACTTCATACAATAAAATACCTGCCGAGACCGAAACATTTAACGAATCAATTTTTCCCAACATAGGTATTTTAACTAAAAAATCACAATTTTCGGAAACAAGTTTTCTTATACCTTTCCCTTCATTGCCTAAAACTAAAGCTATAGGCATTTTATAATCAACTTTTGTATAATTTTTTGCTTCATCACTTAATAAACTGCCACACACCCAAAACCCGTCTTTTTTTAAGTCATTTATTAAATTATTGACGTTGTTAACTGCACAAATGTTTAAATGAAATACTGCACCTGCAGAGGTTTTTTCAACCGTTTCGGTAATTTTTGCCGAATTGTGGGTAGTAATAAATACGCCGTCAACCCCGCTACCTTCCGCAGTTCTTAATATTGCACCCAAATTATGCGGATCTTGTATCGAATCTAATACTAAGAGTAACGGGTATTCTTTCTTCTTCGCTTTTTTAACAATTAGTTCATAATCCGAAAACTTAATATCCTGCAGTAAGGCATATACTCCCTGATAATTAACCTTCCCTAAAACAGCTTCAATTTTAGAAGGAGAAATTGTACTAACGGGAATATTTCGATGTTTTGCCATATTTAATATTTCGGCAATATTTTCGCCTTTTACTCCGTGTGCTATATAAATTGCTTGTATATTAGCATCAGATTTTATGGCTTCTAAAACCGGAATTCTGCCGTAAATTTTGCTCATTATTCTTCCTTAAAGCTGTTTTCTTCTGTAGCTACAAAAAAACTGCAAAAACGCCTATTATTTTCTTTTTCAGGCATAAACTCGTTAACAAGTGTAATCTTTTTTTCTAAAAAATTAATATTATATACTGCAGAATTTATACTTCCGTCCTGTTTTACTACATTAACAGTAACATCGCCTATTAAGTCTTCAAAATAATTATCTTTACGAGCCGGTTGTACCTGAGGTGCATAATTAGTTTTAGCAGATAGCCCCATTATAACTAAGTAAATATCATCTTTTTTTCGGATAACATCAACCGATATTTCGTACGAAAATACTTTTAATTCCAAAACTGTTTCTACGGTAAAGCTAACATATTGTTTTTTATAGATCGAATCATAATGGAAAAACGCCTTACAAATATATTCCGACTTATCCGGTTTTTTTACCGGAATTGCAGCTATTGCAGCTTCAGCTTTTTTATTTCGTGTTTTAGGAATTTTTGGAATATTCAAGGGCTGTTTTAACGGCATAATACATCCTCAATTTTATCTATTTCATCAAGCCTAAAGTTTGATTGTTCGCTACTTTTCATATCCTTTAGAACTATTAAATTTTGCTTATATTCTTCACCGCCTAAAAACAAAACATATTTTGCGCCATATTTATTAGCTTCACGCATTTGGGCTTTTATACTTCTTCCTGCAAAATCGGTTTCGGCTAATATTCCCTTTTTTCTAAATTTTAATGCTAAGTTATAAGCTTCGTGCTTTAAATCCGAATCTAAACGAACTATATAAACATCAATTTTCTCATCTTCCAAGTTCAAACAGCCTTCATTTTCGCATGCTAATAGTAATCTTTCTATACCTGCTGCAAATCCTACACCCGGAGTTGGTTTTCCGCCTAATTGCTCAATTAGCAAATTATATCTTCCGCCTCCGCATAATGCACTTTGCGAACCTACACTTCCGCTAACTACTTCAAAAGTTGTATTTGTATAGTAATCTAACCCTCTTACCAAAGCCGGTTCTATTTCATAAGGAATATTATTTTCCGATAAACATTTTTTTACTTCTTCAAATTGTTTAATACTTTCTTCATCAAGATAATTTAATAATAGAGGGGCTTCCTTCATTATTTCAATATCATTTGCCTCTTTACTATCAAAAATACGCAAAATATTTGTATCAAGTCTTTTTTTACTTTCTTCTGATAATTTATTTATTTTATCTGACAAATACTTTCTTAATTCACTTTTATAAATTTCTCTTGAACTTGGAATGCCCAACGAATTAATTTTTACGTTTATATTCTTCAAACCCAAAGAACTAAAAACATTATAAGCCATTATTATCATTTCGGCATCTAATAAAGGGTCGTTACTTCCTAATGCTTCTGCTCCGAACTGATGAAACTGTCTGTATCTTCCGGCTTGCGGTTTTTCTTGCCTAAACATAGGTGAAATATAATAAAGCTTATTTAAGGTACTCTTTTTATCCAAAGAATGCTCAATAAATGATCTTACTACAGATGCAGTCATTTCCGGTTTTAACGTAACGCTTAATCCGCTTCTATCATCAAAAGTGTACATTTCTTTACTAACTATATCGGTTGCTTCACCAATTCCCCTTTTAAATAAAGAAGTCTCTTCAAAAACAGGAGTTCGAATTTCTTTATAATTAAATAACTTAAATATTTTTCTTACTAAATCCTCAATCAAATACCATTTTTCTATATCTTCCGGCAAAATATCTTTTGTACCGGTAATTGCTTTAATCATGTTCACCTTCTAAATTTCGATGTACTTTCCGTCTTCAACTACAAATAGGTTATAAATTTCTTCAGCCGTCTTAGCATCCAATAACTCTTCCTTAAATTCTTCTTTAAGTAGTATTCTACTAATTCTACTTAATAATTTAATGTGAGGAGATACTGAGTTTTCTTTATTCACCAATAAAAAAAATAGATTGACAGGTTCTCCGTCATTACTTGAATAATCAACAGGTGTGGATGTTTTTCCAAATACCATAATAGTATCTGTAACCGCATCAGTTTTTGCATGAGGTATTGCTATTCCTCTACCCACTCCGGTAGGTATAACTTTTTCTCTATCAAAAACGGCACGCCTTAGTTCTTCCAAGTCATCAACTCGGCTATCCCCTTTTAACCTATCAATTAACTCGTTAATTAAGTCGGTTTTTGTTCTACCCTCTAAATCCGGAATAATTGATTCGATTTTTAATACATCTGTTATTTTCATGCTAATTTAAATTTATTTATAATTACAAACTTAACAAAGCTTTTAATTATTAGCAAATTTACATAATTATAAAAATTTTCTTTTTAATTTTTATTTTTTTCAGTTGACTTATATTAACATAAAAGAGTATTTTGTCAAACTATCTTTAATTACTTACTAAAGAGGAACTATGGACATTCAAAACAAAGTTGTTTTAATTCTCGGCGCATGGGGTCTGGTCGGGAATGCTGTTACTAAAAAATTATTACCCCATAAACCTAAACAAATTATTGTTACTTCTCTAAAACAAAGCGAAGCTGAAGATTATGTTGCTCAACTAAAAGCCGAAAATCCTAACTTGCCCGATGATTTTTTCATTCCTTGGTGGGGTAACATTTTTGTTAGAAACGAATATAAAGATGAAGACAGATTAGCATTACTTAATGACGCCGAGAAAAGAAAAGTTCTTATGAGAGATATTATGGAAGAACTGACTCAAGATATTTTACATGATTCTGCCATTTATCAATTATTAACCACTTATAAGCCGGATATTATTGTTGACTGTATTAATTCTGCCACCGGTATTGCCTACCAAGATATTTATAGTACTTACAGAACAATAAAAAAAACAATTGAAAAAAGAAATTCAATTGATGACATTATAGCA
>CALGLM010000454.1 GCA_937930275.1 uncultured Ignavibacteria bacterium | reverse complement strand
CCGCCCTAACCATATTTATTTTACCCGTATTTAGCTCAACAGTGCCGTAAGTTGCCGTAATAAAACTCTTTTTATCTAAACTACCATGCAAAATTTCATTAGCTTTACATAAAATATCGTATGGTTTTATTAATAATCCGCTTAAAGATTGAAATACCCCCTTAATTTCTGCCATAATAAATGCGGAAGATATTCCTTTCCCTGATACGTCTGCTACAATAAACCCCATTAAATCATCATTTATTTTAAAGAAATCGTAATAATCGCCCCCTACTTCAAACGCCGGAATAAAAGTAGCCACTATTTCAATATTTTTAAAATTAGGTGTTTTAATAGGCAGTAATTTATATTGTACTTCTCTTGCTAAATCAAGTTCTTTCTCCATCCTTTCTTTTTCTAATGATTCCTTGAATAGTTTTGCATTTTCAAGTGCAATTGCGGCATAATCACCAAAGGAAGTTATTGCCTTTTTATCATCTTCATCAAACGATAACCCTTCTTTTCTTGCTGCAACCAAATAACCGTTAATTTTACCCTGTACCCTTAACGGGGCTACGGCAATACTTCTAAAATTAATATAGTTTTCGGAATATTTACTTAAATCGTCCTCTTCAAAAATAATAAACTCCGCCGGCTGTTCTTTTCCGTTATCCAACAACAGTTTAGTTATAATATTTGCTTCTTCAATGCTAATATTTGCACCTGCATTAAGCACAAGTTTATTTTCATTAATAGTTAGCAACCATGATGAATCCGAATTACAAACTTTATTAGTAATTGTAGTAATTGTTTCAGCAAGTTCCTTAAAGTCAAATACTTGAGTCATTAAGCTGTTCAAATCCATCATTGAAGATAGTTCTTGCGATTTTCTATCAAAAGCTTCGGCTGTGGGTAAATGGAAAAGTGTGGTAAAAAACACAAAACCAAAATATACTCCGCCATATATCATAATTAACTGAATAAAAGTTAATAGCGCAGGCGAAAACATTTTAATTTCATCTGCGGCGTTACTATCAAAAGAAAGTGTTGCGTTAATTATAAAAACAACCAACATTATTACCGATAAAGCCAAAATAGAAAGTTTTTGCTTTTTGGTTAAAAAGGCAATCCAAGCTACTCGTATGGAATTTATCATTACCAAAATAATTGTAACAACCAAAAAGGCATTTTTTACGTAATCAAAATTACTTGAATAGCTATACAAAGAACCCGAAATTGCAGATGCAATTAAGAAATAGACCATTATATTAAACATGGCACTATTATCTTTTTTTTGCCATAAGGAAAACAAACTGCGTAACGTTGCAAAAATATAAGCAAGCGCAAACATTACAACTAAAGTAATTACGGTTGTTACAAAATTTAAAAATATCCCTTTATCGGCATGCATTAAACCGGTTTGATCCGGTAATTTAGTAGATAACGAACCAAAAAAGAATATAATTGCATTAAAAATTCCGGTATTAATTATTACCGAAATCGGACTTGTTATTCTATATTTCAATAAATCGATAAAATAAATTGTAATTATTCCGAAAGTAACAAGCACAAGTATTTCGTTAATTACTAAATAGATAACAGAGTTTTCAATATTAAATAGTACTTTAAAAATAAACAACACTACCACTAAAATGATAATGTTTTCAATCTTCTTTCCTAAATCCCAAAACAATTGTTCAACTTTGTTCAATATAAGTCCTACTGCTATGGCTGCTTTTTAAGCTTTTTATATTTTTTTAATTCAATTTTAGCTTTTTCCAATTCTTCCTTAAGTTTTTTAACATCAAAAGTTGAATCGGATTGAAAATTAAAACTAATCCTATTTCCTAACGAATCTGTTTTTAACCCGAACTGCACCCAGTTTTTAGCGTTTTCATCGCTAATTATATTAATGCTCCCTTCAACTAAATCACCAATATCATCATAATTAAAGGTAAACGAGGGACCCGGGTTTTCCGGAGGATTTGGAATATTAACTGTTGTAGATTTATTTATGTTAACTTTATTTTTGGGAGGTAAAATGTTTGTTGGGGGTAGTACAATAACATCTTTTAATACAGGCAATTTTACTTTTGCAATAATTTCATTTAAGTTATTTCCCCTAATAATAATTTTGTCATCTTTAATTTCGTACATCTTCCCTTCTGTTTTAACATCGTTATTTTCAATTCTTACTTTAACATTGCTGTTCTTTTTGTTATTTAGAGTTAAATTGTTACTTGGAACGTAGCACTCTAAATTTAACACAGTATCGGGAGTAAAAAATATAAAGTTTCTATCTTTACCACTGTTAATATCAGCTTTAACTTTTGTAAAAACTTTGTTGGCGTTAGGTTCGGTTTTTTGTGTTAATATTTCCGAATGCTGCCTTAAGTCTTGTTGTTTTATAAAATTATTAATATCGTAAACTAAAGCTTCGCGCAAAACAACAATTTTAGGATCAACCGCTACAGCATTGTTTTCGTTAACTAATACT
Organism: uncultured Ignavibacteria bacterium; assembly: GCA_937930275.1. GTDB lineage: Bacteria > Bacteroidota > Ignavibacteria > Ignavibacteriales > Melioribacteraceae > JAEXOD01. Next base: position 3,197 of record CALGLM010000454.1, on the reverse strand, counting down.
GTTTTATATATATCATTTTTATAAGAAGATAATATACTATCCAAACTTTTCTTTTGAATTGTGCTTAAATCTAATTCACGTACAAACTTATTGTAGTTGTTGGTGTTTCCGTTTATTAACGCATCCTTTACATTAAGTTCTACTTCTTCGGAATCGTTTAGTCCTATTTGTAACAATTTATTGTTTTGTTTATCAATAGGGATATTTTGATAAAGTGCAAAATTAAAAATATCTTCTTCCGTAATTGAAGTTTGATAAAACAACGGTTTTAAATTTTTGGCATAAAACGATATTAAATCATCGGGCAAATCTTTTAAGTTAGACGAATTATTCTTAAAAATTATCATCAACCCAATTGTTAGAAGTATTAAACCTACAACAGTTGTACGTACTCTAACATTATTCTTATCTTTAGTATCGTTGTTTACACTATTATTAGTAGAGGTCATTTTGATACGGTTCCAAAATAATTTTTAACGTTTCTCGTGCTCTAAAAATTCTGCTTTTTATTGTTCCTATCTCACAACCTAATTGATCGCTGATTTCCTTATAACTTAAGCCGTCAATATCCCGCAAAACAAGCGGAGTTTTAAGTTTTTCAGGTAAACGCTGAATTGCTTCATTAACAAGCTTAGTTACTTCATTATCAGGCTGAAAAGAACGAGAGTGCGGGTACTCTTCTTCTTCAACGCTAACAAAAATGCTGCGTACCTTTTTTTTCCGTAAAAAGTCCCGGCATTTGTTAATAGTTATACGATACAACCAAGTTGTAAATTTAGATTCGTATCTAAACTCGCGTATATTATAAAAAACGCTAATAAATACATCCTGCGCAATATCGTCAACCGGTTCGCTTTCGTTTAATGTTAGGTAAACCAAATTACGTACTTTTTCCCTATGTTTAGATACTAATAAAGTAAAAGCATGGTCATCACCTTCATTAAACTTACGTATTAAAGCATAATCCTCATCTTCCGAGGTCTTTTCTTTAGTACTTTGCAAGCCAAGAAGAATTTCTTCATTTTCCATAAATTAAGACGTGTAAAAATATTTTTGGTTCCGATATTTAATTTACTAATATTCTTAATTTTTTCATAATTTTATACTTAATTTATTTATTTTTTAATTATTTTTTTCTATTTATTGATATTTATTTTTATATTAGTGGTAAAAATTAATAACTTTATTTAAGAAGAGGAATCTATGAAAACCAAAGTAGTAGAAAAGTACAACGCTATAGTTTTAGAGATTAAAGGGAACGTAATGGGCGGACCCGAAGCAGCCGAATTTAACGAATTGATACACAAATTAGCTGATGAAGGGAAAAAGAATATTGTTGTTGATTTGGCTGACGTTAAATTTATGAATAGCTCGGGAATTGGTATGTTAATTTCTGCTTTTACTACAATGAAAAATGGCGGCGGTTCATTAAAATTAGCTAATGCTACAGAAAAAATTAACAGTCTTTTGGTTATCACTAAGCTTATTACAATTTTTGAACATTACGAATCAGTTGACTTAGCTATTAAAAGCTTCGAAAACTAATCTTTTTTAAGTTTCTTGTTTTTTTAACGCGGAACTGCTTTTTAAGCTTTTCCGCTTTTTTATGGGAGTAACGTTGCATGAGTGTTGCGATTCTTGTAGGAAGCCAATGGGGCGATGAAGGTAAAGGTAAAATTGTTGATATTTTAAGCGAAGATTATAAAGTTGTTGCTCGTTACCAAGGGGGAGCTAACGCCGGACACACTATTAAAATTGGCAATACTAAATTTGTATTACATTTAATTCCTTCGGGAATTTTGCGAGATGACGTTATTTGTGTTATAGGTAACGGTGTTGTAATTGACCCGAAAGCTCTTTTAGATGAAATTAAGTTCTTAAACGATAACGGTATTTCTACCAAAGGACGTTTGTTTATAAGCCATAATGCTCATCTAATTATGCCTTATCATAAATTATTGGATTCAATTAACGAAAGCGGTACAAATAAAATTGGTACAACAGGACGAGGTATCGGTCCTTGTTATATTGATAAAGCTGCTCGTAAAGGTATAAAAATTGTCGATTTACTTGATAAATCAGTACTTGAAGAAAAAATACGCACAAATATTTTTGAAAAAAACGACATTTTATACAAATTATATAATAATGCCGGTTTAAATGTTGATGAAATTGTAAACGAATATTTATCATTTGACGAAACTATAGACGAATATATTAAAGATACTTCTACATTATTAAATACTTCCATTAACGAAGGTAAATCAGTTTTATTTGAAGGAGCACAAGGGGCTTTGTTGGATGTTGATTTTGGTACTTATCCTTTTGTTACTTCTTCAAACCCTACAAGCGGAGGTGCTTGCACAGGCACCGGTGTTCCGCCTACAAAAATTAATAAAGTTATCGGAATTGTTAAAGCTTATACCACACGTGTCGGTAACGGTCCATTCCCTACCGAACTTAATGACGAAACCGGCGAAAGTTTGCGCAAATGGGGTGCCGAGTTTGGTGCTACCACCGGAAGACCACGCCGCTGCGGTTGGTTGGATTTGTTTGCATTAAATTATTCGTGCCAAGTTAACGGTATATCGGAAGTTGCTATTACCAAATTGGACGTTTTAAGCGAACTTGACGAAATTAAAGTTTGTACCGGTTACGAACATAACGGTAAAGCGTTAAAATCATTTCCTGCTACTGTTAATATATTAGATAACGTAACTCCTATTTATAAATCTTTTAAAGGCTGGAAATCTGACATTTCTAATGCACGCCGATATGACGATTTACCAATTGAAGCAAAAAATTATTTGAATTTTATTGCCGATTTTTGCGGATTTAAAAATACAATAATTTCGGTAGGACCTGATAGAGACCAAACAATAATTGTATAATTTTGAGTTTTGAATTTTTAATTTTGAAATCCCTATTCCCTAAAAGGAATGGGGATTTTTTGTATTAATTATTTAACATTTAACATTTAGCACTGTTTAGAGCCGTAGGCTCGATATTATTGTAACGCAACAGAACGATGCAAAATAAAGCCCCGTAGGCGGCGATATTGGTTTTTATATATGTATTTTTATATATTTTTTTCCCCATGAATGAATTCATGGGCTGGGTTATTTCTTCGCCCCCATGAATAAATTCATGGGTTGCGAGTTGTATATTTCATTCTTTTTATTCAATACTCACTCAAC
>CALGLM010000453.1 GCA_937930275.1 uncultured Ignavibacteria bacterium | reverse complement strand
GTTCTTTAATTGTTTGCAGTACTTTATCCGCCTTTCCTATTTGTCCCAAAGATAAGCCTAAGTTAGTTGAAAGAACTTTAACCGGGGTACCTATTATAGGAAATCTCGAAAACGGATTTAATGCACTTTGTGTATCATTTACGCGTGAATTTATATCACTTACATTTTGGGCAATAGAACTACCGTTACCTGCTGTTCTATTGCTTTTATATAGTTTTTGTAAAGTCTGGGACGAGGTTTCTTCGGTATTTGATACATTAGAATATGTCTTTTCAATATCATTAATTAACCCGACAACTACAGGATCCGAATTATTGTTTACAAATTGTTTTGTTTCGGGAATAAAAGGTTTATTTGTTTCAGCATCTATTAAGTACCATTCCATCCATGGTCCGTCATGATCATCCCAAATATGAATATTCGCTCCGTTTGTTGCTTCTCTACCGGTACATACAACTTTTCCGTTTTCGGCATAAATTTTAAATCTGCCATTCCCCAAATGCTTAAAATTAAAATTTTGTGCAGATGAATTATTTCTATCCCAAAGCTGAATATTTGTTCCGTTAGCATTTACTCCACCTGCTATATCAACAACTACATTTGGATTCCCCGCAATACAAATATTATAGTAATTTAAATTTGAATTTGAATTATTTAAGTTATATTTCCTATCAACTCCCATATCAAAAGCCCACAAACTTAAATTACTACCCGGTTTTGTGGTATTATAACCCGGAACATCAAAGTATCCCAATAAATCTTTACCATAACACAACGCCGATTGAATATAAAATGTTTTAAGACCGGACATGTTAGTAAAACTACCGGTTTTCATTTCATTTAGTTTTTGTTCTAACAATAAAGGTTGATTTGTTCTTGTAGATATTAATACCCACTCCATCCAAGGTCCGTCATGGTCATCCCAAATACAAACATTTGTTTTATTAGCGGAATTTCGTCCTGATAAACATAAAACTTTTCCTTTTTCATTATAAATTTTAAAGCGACCGTTTCCTAAATACTTAAAACTAAAATTTTGATTCCAATCATTATTCGGTCCCCAAATATGTATATTCTGTCCGTTTGAATTCTTTTTACTTTTAATATCAATATACCCTGCAACACCGTCAATGTGTATTCTTACAAATCCGGCTTTTGGTGAATTTTCTATTATGTATCTCCTGTCTTTTGCTCTATCACCGAGCTCATAAACTTGGATATCTGCTCCTTCTTTAATTTTATCTTCTCCCCCAGGTATATCCCAATAACCTTTATTACCTTTATTATACTCTTGATACGACTGAATAAAAAAAGCTTCGTTTTTTGGAATTAAATCATTGATACCTTGACTAAATACGTTTGCATATAAAAATGTAGTAAAAAGAAGTACATAAGCGGATATTCTCATCCTTTTAATCTCCTGTTTTTAATGACTAAATTATGAACTTAATGTACCGATTACAAAGCGGGGAATTATCACACAAGCTCATTTTCATACAAAGATAAAAAAAATGAAAAATATTCAAAATTTTATTGAACAAAATTCATTATTAATTGATAAAAATCGTAAAAAAAGTTTTCAATTTATTAAAAAATCAAACGTTTTTTTAATAAAAATAAGAGTAAAGTTTTTTTTGTAAAAAAATTCTGTTTCAAATCAAAATTGGTTGTTTCTATTTGTATTGCTTATAATTATAATATATATTAATTTTAACAATTACTTTTATTTATTTTGGAGATTAAGATGATTGATTATGTAATAGTTCCGGCAGTTAGAACAGAAAACGTTAAATATGCAGTAAGAGATATTATATTAGTTGCAAACGAAGCAGCAAAATCAGGTAAAGAGATGTTATATTTAAATATCGGCGATCCAAACTTATACGACTTTCAGACACCGAAACATTTAATTGAAGCAACACATAACGCAATGTTAAAAAATTTAAATGGCTACTCTCCTTCTTCGGGAATTAAAGAAGCTGTTGATGCTATTGCACGCGAAGCCGAAAGAAAAGGTATATCGAATATTCAAGATGTTTTTGTTACGACCGGTGCAAGCGAAGCTATTGATATTTGTTTAACCGCTCTTGTTAACGAAGGTGAAAACGTACTTACACCTACCCCCGGTTATCCTTTATATACCGCAATTCAAAGCAAACTGCAAATGATGGAAAATCCGTATTTCTTAGATGAAAATAACGGTTGGCAGCCTGATATTGAAGATATTAAAAGTAAAATTAACGACAAAACTAAAGCCATTATTCTAATTAACCCTAATAACCCAACCGGTAGCAATTGCAAAAAAGAAACATTGCAACAGATAATTGATTTAGCAATAAAACATAAACTGGTTATTTTTGCAGATGAAATTTATGATAAATTGTTATTTGATGACGGTAAATTAATATCTATAGCTTCATTAAATAGCGAAGTTCCGGTAATAACTTTCGGCGGACTTTCTAAAAACTATATCGTTCCCGGTTTTCGTATAGGATGGGGTGTTGTTAGCGGAAACAAAGCAGCTTTAAGTAATTATATCGAAGCAATTAACAAATTGTTACGTTCACGTTTATCCGCAAATCACCCTGAACAATATGCAATTAAATTAGCATTGGAAGGTGACCAAAGCCACTTAACCGAAGCTATGGAAAAATTAACTCGCAGACGTAATATTACTTACGAAATGTTAAATTCGTTTGAAGGTATTTCGTGCGTTAAACCGGGCGGTGCTTTTTATGCTTTCCCACAATTACATTTTTCGCATGATGATAATCATTTTGTAGCCGAATTAATTAAGGAAACAGGCGTTGTTGTTGTACCGGGATCCGGTTTTGGACAGAGACCCGGAACTAAACATTTCCGCGTAGTATTTTTACCTGATGAAAAAACTTTGGAAAAATCATATAGAAATATTGCCGAGTTCTTCAAAAAATACACAGATAAATACGGCAAATAGTCAATAGACTACAGATATTAGATATAAGACATTTAAACAAAGACATTGAACAGAAATTAATTTTTGTTTAGTGTCTTTTTTATTTTAAATACAAAAACTAAAAAAACAAAGAGAAAGATTAAATATTCAATATCATAAAATAGTTTCAATCTGATTTTTACATCTATATTTAAATTATAACTCCAAACCAAACAATACCTATTAATAAAGTAACTATTGCAATAGGTAAACCTGCTTTAAGGTACTCCGTAAAAGATATATTTATTCCTCGTTTTTTAGCTGTTTCGGCAACAATTAAATTTGCAACCGAGCCCAAAAGTGTTACATTCCCCGCTAATGTTGTTGCCATAGCTAAAACCAAGTAGGCTTTTTCCGGATTAGCAAAAGTTTTAATAACCGGTAGATATAATAAAACTGCCGGTACGTTGGAAATTAAATTACTTAATAAAACACTAACAATACTTAAATTTAGCGTACTTTCTCCTGAAATGGGTTTTAACACGGAAAAAAAATATTTTCCCAATCCCGTTGTTTCTATTCCGCCCGTAATCACAAATAATCCGCTAAAAAAAACAAGCAAACTCCAGTCAATCTCTCTAAAAACTCTTTGAGGTTTTAATCTTCTTGTTATTAATAGAGCAGAAGCGCCTATTAAAGCAGCCAATGTTACCGGAATTCCGCTAAAAAACAGAACTACCATTCCGAAAGTGGTAATGGTACTTTTAACTAATAAAGGTTTATATATTTTGGGTTCAAAGTCAATTTTTTCGTTAAATTTAATCTCTTTAAATTCGTCTTTATATACTACAATAATTATAAACCAAATAAACAATAATCCTACACTCGCAACCGGAAGTTGATATAATAAAAATTTAACAAAACCGATATTACCTGCAATACCTATTAGCATATTTTGCGGATTTCCAATAATTGTTGCGGTTGAACCGACATTTGCGGCAGTTGCTAATCCCATTAAATAAGGGAGAGGATTCCTTTTAAGTTTTATTGCAATTTCCAACACTAAAGGTGTAAACATTACGCAAATTGTATCGTTTAAGAAAAGAGCCGAAAGAACACCTGACCAAATGATTACATGGGCTAAAAGCATTTTTGGCGTTTTAGCAATCTTACTTACTCTGGCAGCAACAATCTGGAAAAATCCCGCAATACTTAAATTTGCATTTATTATCATCATGGCTAACAAAAGTAAAATAGTATCCATATTTATTGCCGAATACGCTTGGTTAAGAGACATAGCTCCGCCAAATACTAAAAATACTGCCCCAACCATTGCAATTGTAGAGCGGTTCATTCTTAGTCTTGGATAATGTCCTAAAGCAATGCCTATAAGCGAAAGTAAAATAACTATAAAATTAATATAAGTCATAAATTATCTTTAATTTTTACAAAAAATGTTGCTAAATAAAAAATTATTGCATATATTAAATTAAATAAAAATAATTACACAAAAGCAAGCTGCAAAAACAATATATCGTTAACAAAAACCGAGGTGTGAAATGAAAATTAAAAATGCACAATTTGGTGAGATGGAATTTAACGAAGAACAAATAATACGATTTGAAGGTGGATTAGCCGGATTTGAGGAGCACAAGAAGTTTTTGCTTGTACAGCTCGACCTCATTTTATTTAGCTGGCTTGTTTCTATTGATGAACCGGAATTAGTTTTTCCCTTAGTACCCATTTCTACATTAGTTGAAAATTTTCCGACAGAAGTTAATACAAATCCTTTCGGAATTGTAACTTTTAACAGCGACCCGACAAAAATTACCGTTAATTTAAGAACACCGCTTTATATCAATACGGAAAAGAATGTCGGATACCAAAGAATTTTGGATAAGTATAAAACAAATTACCCTTTATTTGTTAAAACGGATGAGGAATAAAATCTTTTTGTTTTAATAAAAAGAATTATTTATCCGTACAAATGTAATTTTATAAATCCCTCTAATTTATTGATTAAGAGGGATTTATATTTTAGTAAAAGTATTATAGCATCTAATATTATTTAAATCGAATTCGTTTAATTTTTGAAGACGGCTTCGTAAATATAGTACAACAAATATTTGTTGTTTTTATTGATTTACTTAACCTAAAAGATTTTGCTCAACTTTTTTCTCAAGTCTCTTTTCAAGTTTAATAAATCTAAAAAATAGAAATCCGGCTACAAAAATTAATGATATTACAATACTTAACCATATGCCGTAAACACTCCATTTAAGAATAAATGCCAAGTAATATCCTAAAGGAATTCCGATAATCCAGTATGCAATAAAAATAATTAATGCGGGTATGGTTACATCTCCTATTCCGCGTAAAACACCGGCAGAAGAAGCTTGCCAACCGTCAAATATTTGAAATGCGGCAGCTATTAAAAGTAAATTTGCGGTTACTTTTATTACGTTTATATCGTTAATATAAATATATGGAAGCAAGTTATTAAACAACACAAATAATAAACCAAAAACGAACATAACCGCCACACATAAAGCTATAGCAGTATAGCCGGCTATTTTAACCTTTCTATAGTTCTTTTCGCCTAAGGCATTTCCTACTCTAACAGTTCCGGCACTACTTATACCAATCATAATCATAAATGTTGAAGAAGCCATATTTAATGCAATTTGATGTGCAGCAAGTTGTGTGGTGCCAATCCAACCTACCATAATTCCGATAAAAGAGAATGCTGCAACTTCGGTAACTAATTGTCCTGCCATAGGTAAACCGATACTTAATATTTTTTTTGTAATACTTTTTTCAAATATCTTTAATGTTAATTCCGAAAATAGTTCTTTGTACTTTTTGTTTAGTTTAAAATATCCCCAAAATGATATAGCCATTATTGTTCGGGTAGCTAATGTCGCAATTCCTGCTCCCAATAATCCCATTGCGGGAAAACCAAACTTTCCGTAAATTAATACCCAGTTAAAGAATATATTACCTATATTTGCGGCAAGATTTATATACATTGCCGATTTCACATCAGATAGTCCTTCCAAAAACTGTTTATATGATTGAAACAACATGATAGGTAAAATTGAGATACCTATTACAACCAAGTATGGTCCCATTAAATTGGTAACATCTTTAGGTTGATTTAAGTATTGTAAATAGTTACTGCCAAGCAATATAGATGCAAGTATAAGCAATCCGGCTGTTAAATTAATTATTAATGAAGTATAAAGAAGACTTTTAAGCTTATCGTTTTCTTTGGCACCCACCGAAACGGCAGTAATAGGAGTAATAGCAATACTTAACCCAAGTCCGAAAATCATAAACGTACTAAAAACCGCATTCGCAACAGAAGCAGCTGCCAAAGGTGCTGCACCTAAATGACCAACCATTATTGTATCGGTAACCGCCATTAATATGTGCCCCAACTGACCAACCGAAATGGGCAAAGCTAATTTTACTGTCTCTTTAATATTTTTCTTATAATCCAAGTGCATATTTTATTTTAATTTATTTTGATTTATTATTTTAAAAACATTATATTAATTAATTAAATTACTCGCAACATTTTTGCTTATCAAGTTTAATAAAAAAGGAATTAATTATGGGTCTTTTATCTTCTAAAAAAGAAATTGAACAATTAGTTAACGAAAATAACGAATTGAAACAAAAGCTTGAAAAAGCATTATCCTTTAATGCCGGTTTAGAAGATTTGGAATTTAAACTTATAGTTGCACGTAAAGAAATTTCCGATCTTAATCAAAAAGAATTTGAACAAACCAATAAACTGAAAGATTTAGACGATGATATAGCCCAAAAAGTTTCATCAATAAGCAGACTTGAATCCGAATTAGGCGTGCTTGAAATTGCAAAAGATGATATGAACGCTCAGATAAGAGAGTTAGAGAATAATTTGGAGCAAATTAAGGTTGCTATAGAGACAAAAAGTCAAGAGTATTTAAGTTTTGAATCCGGTGAAAGTGACATAACCAAAGCTATTAATGAGAAACAAGCAGAGTTAAATGCTCTTGCCGAGTCGGTTGAGAGCTATTTGAAGGAAAAAGATTACCTGGTTAACGAAATTGCCAATTTGCAAGAAAACATCCACATATTACGTGAAGAAAACAAAGAAATTGATACTCAATATACTTCAATAAAAGATGAGTATAAAGAGCTACTTTCGGTTACAAGCGACTTTCAAAAGAAGTCTGAAAATTATACAAATGAACTAAAAGAGCTTGAAAAATCAATTATAAGAAAACAGGATGCGGAAGCACAATTAAACGCAACTATTAAACAGTTATACGAAGAAGAAACAGAAAAGAAAAATTACCTAAAAGATTTGGATGAAAAAATTTCTGTTAGCGAAGAAATTAAACAAAATATTGAAGACTCTTTAAGCGGTTTAATTAAACAGCTTTCCGAAAAAGATGCTCTTTACGAAGACTATATTAGAAAACGTGATGCCGTAGCAGATGAGATTTTTGAAAAGAAAAAATCGATTACTCGTTTTAACGATGAGGTGATACAAGCCGAAACCAACAAGGCGTTATTGCTTGCTGATACAGAAAGACTGAATAAGGAAATTGAAGAAAAAAGTAGTATGGTTTCTTCTCTTGAGCAAAAAATAAATTCGCTTAACATACAAATTGAACAACGCGAAACTGAATTAAATAGACTTAACAACGGTATATTAGAAAACACCGTAAAATACGAAGAAGTTGAGGCAAGAAAATATAAAATTGAACAAGCAACATTAAATATTGAAAACTCGCTAACTCAGACTATAGAACTATATAATAACGATATTAATGAAGCAAAATTCAAGTTAAATCAAATAAAACAGCAAATTCTTGAAAAGGAAATTGACCTAAATAATAAAGAGAAGACTCTAACTGAAAAGAATGAACTTTTAGCCCTGACTGAAGGGAATATAAAAAGGACCGAGATTGAAAAAGACGCTCTGTCTTCGGTAATAACCAACTTAACAAATATAAAGACAAGTTATGAAAAAGAAATTGAATCTTTGCGACAAAAGGAACTACAGATAAAGAAAGATTTAACCGATTCAATTGCCGAACTTAATTCGGTTTCAGAAAAGAAATTAGAACTTGAAAAAAGTATAAAACAGTTATTTGATATACAACTTAAAGGTATTTCAGATTTAGAATCAAAAAAATCTAATTTATTAAAAGAAATTGAAGAAGCCGAAATTAAATTAGACGGTTTTAATAAAAGAGAATAACTATAAATAATATTAGCTTAAAATAGCAGATTGAGTAAAGAACATATCTATTCCTTTGGATACGTTAAAACCGGCTGCGCGTGCAAAGTTTAAAGTATTTTCAAAATCACTAACGCTTACATGAATGTATTTAGGCTCTACTATTAAAAACTTTCCCCCAATATTTAAATACTCTTTTAATTGCTTAAAGTAATTCAATTTATCCGGTACTTCGTGTACCATAAAAAACGCAAGCATAAAATCAACTTTTTCGGGTAATAAAATTTTATTTTCGGAACATTTTACCGGAATAACATAATTTTCATATTCGGTTTTTAAAATTTTTGCTCTAACTTTTTCGAGCATTCCTTCTTGTAAATCAACGGCGTAAACTTTGCCTTCTTTACCTATTGCCTTTGCTATCTCAATCGAAAAAAATCCGGGACCGCATCCTATATCAGCAACTTTAATTCCCGGAGTTAAAAACTGTTTTAATATTTTTTGAGGATTCTGAAATATTTTTCTCACCTTATTATCAAGCGAACCGGCTAATTCTATAGGACAAACATCAGTTCTATCAGACATAAATAATTCCTCTATTTGTTTATTATTTAGTCGTTTTATTATAATAAAAGTTC
>CALGLM010000452.1 GCA_937930275.1 uncultured Ignavibacteria bacterium | reverse complement strand
GAAAAAAGCGATTTAAATAATAATACGGACAAAAAAGAGTTACAAAAAAAACAAGAAGATATAGCTAAAGATGCTAATAAATTTGAAGAGGAACTTAAGAAACTTCAGAAAGAGATGGAGGAACTTAAGGATATGCCAAAAGAACAGATGGATAAAGCAGTTGATGAAAGCGATAAACAAGAAAATGAAGAATTATCCCAAGAGATAAATAAAGATTTACAGGAAAATCAAAAATCATCAGCAATGCAAAAGCAAAAAAAACTTTCCAAAAATATGCAGCAAATGAACAAAATGATGCAGCAGATGAAAGAGAGCATGCAGATGCAAAATCAGATGCAAGTATATAGTGATATGTTAAAACTTATTGATAACATGCTCTATTTATCAAAAGAACAAGAAAAGTTAAAAAATGAATCGGCAAATTTACCATATAACTCTCAAAAATTTAATGATTTAAGTAGAAAGCAATCCAATATTCAAAGAGATATGGATATGTTATCGCAGCAGATGAATGACCTTGCAAATAAAACTTTTGCAATATCACCCGAAATGGGAAAAGCATTAGGTGAGGCGAGGATGAATATGAATAGTGCCATGCAGTCCCTGCAAGGTAAAAACGGTTATGCCGCATCACAAAGCCAAAGCAAAGCAATGGGTAATTTGAACCAGGCTGCAATGATGATGAAAAGTACGCTTGAACAAATGATGAATCAGAGCGGGGGACAAGGCGGCGGGATGATGTCTATGATGCAGCAGTTTAAACAACTTTCTCAACAGCAAATGAGTTTAAATCAGCAAACAATGCAAATGATGCAGCAACAAGGAATGCCCGATATGCAACAGATGCAAAGATTGGCTGCACAGCAAGAAATGATTAAAAAATCGTTGGAAGAGCTTAATAAAGAAGCTAAAGAAACAGGACAATCGAAAAAGTTAGCTGCCGGAACCGAAAAGATACTAAATGAGATGAGCGAAGTTATAAGCAACATGAGAACCCAAAAAGATATAGATGAGAATATTATAAAAAAACAGGATAAAATTTTAAGTAGGTTATTAGATGCGCAAAGATCAATAAATGATCGTGATTTTGAAAAGGAAAGAGAATCAAATTCGGGTAGAAATAAAAATCAAAATTCGCCCGAAAATAAAAATACGCAAACAAGCGAACAAGATTTAATTTATAACGAATTGATGAAATCAGAGAAAGAAGGATATTCCAAAGATTACGAAGAATTGATAAAAAAATATTATGACGAACTATTAAAAAATGGGGTAAAAAAATAGTATCAACAAATTATTGTTGAGTTTTTATTTCGATTTTTTAATTTTAAAAAATACAAATTTGGTTTTTTATGAAAGTTTTAGTTTTAACTATTAGCTTTATTTTTAGCACTGTAATTCTATCTCAAGAAGTTAAATCTCCGGCAGTGTTAGATACTTCAAAGTTTGAAATTAACGTAAATTCGTTTTCTCAAAAAGAGATTAAATACGAACTTATTGATGTGAATAAATTTATAATTGCAGATATTGATTTGCTTAAGTTGCAATTAAAAACAATGCCTATAGGTTTTACTGAAGAGAGTAAATTTGGGTTTGAAGGCAAAAACATACTCAATCCGTTGTATAATCAGTACATGCAAGATCAAAAATATGCAATTTGGAAATCAATATTGGGCGGTATGCAATTAGGGGCAGTCGGTTACCTTGCTTATAAGCACATCAAAAAATACGGATTTAAATAGAAGTACTTACCACTAACAAGTATATACTTTAATCAATTGTCGGTTTTTACTTTTTATTGTAAGTGTTTACTAATAATAGTGAATCGTTTGCTAAAACATGGTATCTAACTATTATGTTAAAGTAATTGTATGTTTATAATGATTAAAGATAAAAAACATTGGTATGACGGTAAATTTTATGATTTATTTATCGCTCCCAATCAAGATAGAATGTTCGGGGCTATAAAAGAGTATGTTAAACCTAATGCTAATATTTTAGATGTAGGGTGCGGAACAGGTAGGTTTTCTTTTTATATTTCGGATAAATGTAGTTCGGTTACAGGTATTGATTTATCATCTAAAAATATTATTACAGCTAAAAACAATTTAATTAGTAAACCCAATAATAAAATCAAATTTATACATACAAGTATCTCGGAAATGACCAAATACGAGCGAACTAAATTTGATTATGCAGTTATTACCTATGTTATTCATGAAGTAAATAGTGATGAAAGATTGCCGTTACTAAACGATATATTTAAAATAGCGAAAAAAATAATAATAGGTGATTATTTGATTCCGCAACCCAAAGGTTTTTGGAAATGGGTTAATGAATTAGTTGAGTTTTTTGCAGGAAAAGAGCACTATAATAATTACAAGGATTTTAAAGTAAATAACGGAATTGAAGGGTTAGCTAAAAAAGGGAATTATAAAATTTTACATAAATTAAATAAAAGTCCGATTTCTTCCGAAATAGTTGTAATCGAGAAATAGAGGTAAATAATGAAAATATTAATAGGATCTGACGAGAGAACAATGGACAGCATGGTTTCAAAAAGATTTGGGCATGCTCCGTATTTTTTAGTTTATGACAATATAGAAAATAAGCTAAGCGTTTTTGAAAATAATAATGAAGATGATGACCATGCGAATTTACAAAAATTTATAACCGACGGGGTAGCTGCATTTATTGTCGGTAATATTGGACCTCATGCATTTGAAAAAATAAATAGTCCAAAAACAAAAATTTTTCTTGCTCGGTCAATTAGTGTAAAAGAAGCATTGATTAAGTTAGAAAAAAACGAACTAACGGTTTTAACAGAACCGACTGCAAAAAAAAGTATAGGACACCATCATTAAATATCTTCTTGTAAAAAAAATTGTTTAAAATGAAAAACCCTTTCTTGCGAAAGGGTTTTTTGTGAAACTTGTAATTAAATACTATTAACCGAATAATTGTAGAACTTGTTGAGGAGCCATGTTCAATTGAGCTAACATTGA
>CALGLM010000451.1 GCA_937930275.1 uncultured Ignavibacteria bacterium | reverse complement strand
ATTCAACGTCTTGTGCACTGGCACCGGGATATTGAGTCAGTACGCTAATGTTTGGTGGTTCTATCTCAGGAAATAAATCTATAGGCAATCTACTAAACGAAACATAGCCGATAATAATGATTGCCATAAACAACATTATTGTTGTGATGGGTCTTCTTACTGATACTTCAGGTAGATTCATTAATATCTCCTTAATCTTTTTTTGCTTTTATTGATACTTTACTACCGTCTTTTAATAAACCTTGACCGGTTATTACAATTAAATCCCCTTCTTTCAAACCGCTTACAATTTCTATATTATCATTAATTTCTTTTCCCAATTTTAGTTCAACTCTTTTTGCATTTTCACCTTCAGCGATAAAACCATAATATGAAGTTGTTCCTAAAAGCTTAAGAACTGATGAACGAGGAATTACTAATCCTTCGGCTTTTCCTAAGTATATATTTGCCCTAACAAACATACCTGGGCGTAATTTTTCATTATTATTCGCAATTTTTACTTCTACTTCAAAAGTTCTCGTGGTTGCATTAATCGTGGGGTCAATTCTACTTATAACACCGGTAAAAGTCTCACCGGAGTAAATATCGGAATTTATTTTAACTTGTTGATTTAGCTTTACGTCTTTGAAGTTACTTTCACTTACATTAATCAACAATTTTAGCGGATTAATTTGCATAAGCGATACAATTGCCGGGGCTGTAGCACCCCCCGGAGAAAGTAAAAATACCTCACCTTCATTTAATTTTTTATCTGTAATTATTCCTGAAAAAGGTGCTTTAAATTGCGTATTTGTTAAAAGCAATTCGTATGATTTTTCTGCTGTTTCGTAAGCTGCTTTAACTTGGTCAAATTGACTTTTTGAAATGGAACCGGTTTCATAAAGCGGTTTTAATCTTAAGTAATTATCTTTTGTAACTTGAAGTTGTATTTTAGATTGAGCTAATTGTGTATCATCCATTTCAAATAATAAATCACCTTGTTTAACTCTATTTCCTTCTTCAACATAAATTTTTTGAATACGCCCTGTATTTTGAGCTCCTAAATTTGCTTCTTTCCATGCGGCTAATGTTCCTACAAGTTCAATATCTCTATCAATAACCACACGGTTTACGGATTTTACTTCAATAGGAGTAATAGTATCTTTATTGTTTTTAACTTCTTTTTTTTGACCGCATGCAACAAAAAAAAGTAAACCGACAAGTGGTAAAATTATTTTAATATTTTTCATTATATCTCCTTATTTCAAAATTCCTAAAACATTTTCTAATTCTGCTTCAGCAACTTTATAATCATAAATTGCTTGCAATCTATTTAGTTTTGATTGTCTTAATGCCAATTCTGCATCATTTAATTCTAATTGAGTAGCTAAATTATTTTCTAATCTTCGTTTAGCTATTTCATAACCTTCTGTAGCTTGTCTTACGGTTTTATCCTGTCCCTCAATTCTTTTATTAGCCTGCTCAATTCTATATAAAATACTTAAAGCTTGTGTTTTAATCGATTCTGTATAGTTTCTTTTTTGCTCGTTTATTTGATTTAACCCAATTTCTGCTTGTGTAATCCTTGAATCAGTTTTAAATCCGTTAAAAACCGGAACTTGAACTTGAAATCCGACTACAAAAGTATTTACCCAATTATAGTCGCTAAATTTAAAATCGTTAGCTTGTGCTTGGTACTGATAATTCCCAAATCCGGATAAAGTCGGATAATATGCTGATGTTTCCAAACTTATATTTTTTTCATAAAGAGATTTTTGCAAATCCAATAAAGCAAGCTGCGGATTATTTAATACAACATTGCTTATTATTTCGTCATTATTTAATTTCCCGTTATCAGATTTATTTAATTCACCCTTAATATCGATTTCTGAATTAGCATCTAATCCGATAGCAACTTTTAGTGCTTCTAAACTTAAATTATAGTTGTTTTCGGATTGTAATACTGTAGGTCTTAAATTATCTACCTGCACTTCGGCACGTAAAACATCATAATCCGAAAGCGTTCCCCCTTCATTCAATCGTTTAATATTATTAAAATTATCTTCGGCATTTTTTAAACTTTGATTCATTACATCTTTAGTTTCTCGTAACAATAGCGAAAGATAAAATGCTTTTTTTACTTCTGAAGCCACTTTATTTTTAACTGTTCTTAAATTTTCTGTAGCAATTGCTTTTCCCTCGTTTGCAATACTAATTCCTTCGTATAGTGTAAAAGATAATAACGGAATTGTTAATGCTGCTGTTGCGTTATATGAGTTATCTGCACCGATTTTTAGAGTGGTTCCTAATGGAGAACCCGGCGGTAAAAATATTACGGGCTTTTCAAGATATCTTTGATATTGTCCAGTAATATCTAATTTTGGAAATAAACCGCTTTTTGCTTCTCTAACCTTCTCTTCGCTCTTTTCAACCTCCAATAATGCTACTTTTATATCGGCATTTTTTTCTAATGCCAAATTAACCGCATCATTTATAGTAATTGTAACTTTATTTAATGCTTGACCGTTTGCTAAACAAATGGGAAACAATAAAATAAATATGATGTTTTTGTATTTCAATTATTCCTCCGATTAATTAATTTTTTTCGCTTTTAATCCTTCAAAAATAAGCTTAACGGCAAAAGTCATTTCTTCTACCGCATTGTTAAAATTTATTTCTTTATTTATTGAAAATGTCGCAAAATAAAATTCTCTATGGCGTAATGCTTCAGATATTGTTAAAATTAGTTTTGCAACTTTTTCGGCATCACAATTTTCAATTTCATTGTTTTCAATTCCCTTAATAATAATTTTGGTTAAAATTGATTGCTCTTTTGCATGCACTTGTTTTAAATACTTAAATAGTTTGGTCTTAAATTCAATATATAAGTTCGGTGACATTAAATACATTTTGGATGTTTCCGTAACATATTTAAACTTGGCAATTTCGAAGTTAATTATTTTATTAATTGCCGTTATATTTTTGTCGATATCTTTATATACTTCCTTAAAAAATTTTTCTTCTTCTTTTTGCATTACGTCTTGTATAAGTAAATCTTTATTATCATAATAGTAATAAAGTGAAGATTTCTTCATTCCCAAGGCACCCGCAATATCGTCTAAGGTAGTTTTAGCGAAGCCATTTTTAGCTAATAACTCTCTTGCTGTTTTAAGGATTAAATCTTTTTTGGAATCAATGGTTGTAGTCATTATTTTTCAAACTATTTATTAGAATGTTCGAATGTTCTAACATATAATTAAATTAATAAGTTCCATTTAAAATGAAAAAACCCTGTCTTTTTTTGACAGGGTTTTTTCTCATTCAAAAATTATTTTATGAATTTTAGTCTATTAATTGCTCTTTGAAGTGCGGCTTCTGCCCGAGTAACATCTATCTTTTCATTGTTTTCAAGAGATAGTCGTTTTTTTGCCCTTTCAAAAGCATCCTGTGCTCTTTTAATATCAATTTCATCTTTTGATTCAAAAGTTTCTGCTAAAAGAATAATTTTATTAGATTGAACTTCTACTGTTCCGCCGGAAGTGCAGTATTTAAACAATTTATTAGTTTCATCAGTAAATGAAACAATCCCTATTTCAAAACTACTTATAATAGGAGCATGATTAAACAATACCTGAAAACCACCTAAAGTACCGGGTACAGTAAGCGATTTAATGTTTCCGCTAAAAACTGATTTAGACGGCGTTACTACCTCTAAATATATTTCTTTCATTTATTAACGCATCCCTTTTGCTTTTTCAACTGCTTCTTCAATTGTTCCGACATACATAAATGCCTGTTCGGGCAAATCATCATGTTTACCGTCTATTATTTCTTTGAAGCTACGGATTGTATCTTCCAATTTAACATATTTACCTTTAAATCCGGTAAATTGTTCTGCAACATGGAATGGCTGGCTTAAAAATCTTTGAATTCTACGTGCACGTCTTACAATAATTTTATCGCTTTCACTAAGTTCATCCATACCAAGAATGTTGATAATATCTTGCAAATCTTTATATCCTTGTAATATTTCTTTAACAAGTTTGGCTGTTTGATAATGTTCGTGTCCAATTACTCCCGGTTCAAGAATTCTTGAAGTTGAATCTAAAGGATCAACTGCTGGATAAATACCTAATTCGGAAATCTGCCTACTTAATACTGTTGTAGCGTCCAAATGACTAAATGCTGTTGCAGGAGCCGGATCGGTTAAGTCGTCCGCAGGAACATATATAGCCTGAACAGAAGTAATTGAACCTTTATCAGTTGAAGTAATTCTTTCTTGTAATTCTCCCATTTCACTTGCCAAGTTAGGCTGATAACCAACCGCAGAAGGCATACGACCTAATAATGCCGATACTTCAGAACCGGCTTGCGTAAAACGGAATATGTTATCAATAAATAATAACACGTCTCTTTCTTCTTCATCTCTAAAATATTCGGCTATGGTTAAGCCTGTCAATCCTACTCGTAATCTCGCTCCTGGAGGTTCATTCATTTGTCCGAAAACGAGTGCAGTTTTATTTATAACGCCGGACTCGGTCATTTCACGATATAAGTCGTTACCTTCACGCGTCCTTTCACCAACACCGGCAAAAACTGAATAACCGCCATGTTGTTTTGCTATATTATGAATTAATTCCATAATAACAACGGTTTTTCCAACACCGGCACCACCAAATAGACCTGTTTTACCTCCTTTTGAATAAGGTTCTAACAAGTCAATAACTTTTATACCGGTTTCAAACATCTCTTGTTTTGTAATAAGATTTGTAAATTTAGGGGCGTGTCTATGAATCGGATATCTTTTAGTTGTCTTTATCGGTTCTTTACCGTCAATTCCTTCTCCAACAACATTTATCAATCTACCTAATGTTTCGGGACCTACCGGAACTGTAATAGTTTCGCCTGAGTCAATAGCTTTCATTCCTCTAACAAGTCCGTCTGTAGAATCCATCGCAACTGCACGAACTCGGTTTTCGCCTAAATGTTGCTGAACTTCAACAATTAATTCTTCTTCTATACCTTCAATATTTGTACGCGGAATTTTAATGGCATTATAAATTTTGGGTAAATATCCTTCCGGAAAATCAATATCTACAACCGGACCTATTACCTGAACAACAGTTCCTTCCTGATTAATCATTTTACTCCTAAAATAAAATTTTATAATTTTAAAATTAAGTAATTAAATTTATATTAGCAATAAACCTATAAACTTATTTTAATAAAACACATTTTTTACTAAAAGTTCCGTACTTTGTTTCTAATCTGTAAATATATATTCCGGAGCTTAATTTTTCAGCATTAAAATCAATTACGTTTAATCCTGATTTTGCGTTTCCTTCAAATAGCGTTTCTAATTTTTCACCTAATATGTTATATATTGATAACGATATATTCTGTTCATTAGGGATAAAAAATGATATTGTTGTAATAGGATTAAACGGATTTGGATAATTTTGTTTTAGATCAATAGTTTTTGGATAGAAATTTCCTTTATCTTCAACATCAGAAATTATTGGAATAACGAAACTTGTCGTACCGCCTAAATCGTTATACCTTTTCTTAAATTCTTGCATATATTGATTTGCAATATAAATATCGTTAATTATTAACGTGTTTTCATCATTATCTTGATTAGCGGCTCTACTCCAATTATGACTTCCGGTTATTACTATAGGATTAGAGCTTGGATATGAAGCATCTACAATACCGTATTTATGATGTAATGTATTACTCAAATTATAATCGAACATCTGTGCAAATACTGATAATTTGGTAAACTCGCTTCCTATAGCATTCACATCATCAATAATTCCTCTAATATCTCTTAAACCGAACTGATATCTGCTATTTATTGCATTATATAAATTATCGCTTGTAAATATTAATAAGGCAAAGTACATTGAGGAATCTGCAGTCAGTAACGAACTTTTAATTTTGTCCTCAGTATTATCAGAAGGACTGAAGTATAAACTAACGGAAATTCCGTTAATATCAAAATTATGGATTGTATTATCAGTTTTTTGTGAGCCAAATTTAGCAGTAAAAGAGTTCGGCTCATCAGTATTACTTCCCCACATTTCTTCAAATTCTTTAGTAAATGCACCGGCTAAATTATGGTCATTTATCTCAATTGCATTGTTACGCCAATTTAATTCGCTACTTGTCCAATTAAATGATCCTGTCCACACCCAATCATTTTCGTTTGTAAGATCTCGACCGTCAAAGATAGCAAATTTATTATGCATAATTCCGTCTAAACTTGCAGGGCGTTTGCTAATTTTTATGCCTGCATTTATTAATAGTTGCATTGAACTTTGTGTAGTTCTACTATCATAAACAACACGAACTTTTACTCCCCTATTTTTAGCGGCTATAATTGCATTTGCAATATCGTCCATTCCAAAAAAGCTATAAAGTGCAATATCAATAGAATAAACCGAATTATTTATTCTATTAATTATTTTAGATTTCAAATCAACATTCCCTTGTGCATTATTACCGGGAATTGCAACTTCGTTATCAACACTGCTATTAAAATAAACATTTATTTTACCGCTTGAAGTAGCGACAGTTGAAGTAACTGCTGCTTGTAAACTGCTTTCGCTTGTGCCGTATTGATTAGTTGAATATACTTTAAAATAGTATCTAACATTTTTATCTAAATTTTCAACAGTTATACTATGCTCGGTCGTTAAATTGGGAAAAGATAGTGTTCCTAATTCCAACGCTGTGGTTTTTCCCCATCTAATTTCAGTATTACCTTCCCTAATAGTATTATAAAAAACCGAAAAGGAACTATCTGTTACTTGTGAAAGCACAACGGGAGAAATAATAACAGGCACATACAAAGTAACAATATCATCAATACTGCGAGGCATCAACTGATATCCGGAATTATAAGGCGGATTTGTTTTATATTGTCCAACAATCCCAATAATATCAACTTTTGATTGTGGAATTACAGTACCGACTATAGAAGTTACATCCGAATCAATTCGCAAATCCAAAGTATTTATTGAATCAGTAATTGTATAATTAGTATTACCCAAAAAGCTTCCGGTTCCGTTAATTTTTACATTACTTAGTCTAACTAACCGTCCCTCAAGTTCTTCAACACCATTCCAGTTTTGGTTCTTAATCATATCAATTGTTACAAGTGTAGGTTCAACGTTATTTCCGGAAGAATGTTTAGTAAAAGTTCCGGTACTAAAGTCTATTTGAGTTAAACCATAATAATTTACAACTTTTGAAGTAAGCGTTACAGAATCACCGATCTGTACAAAATTTGTTAATCTTGTTCCGTAAACAGAAACACCACCGGTATTATCCTGTATAAAGGATGGACCGCTTGAACCAAAGTTTTTGGCTGCGGTAATAATACCGGATATTTTAACAGTTTGTTCTGTTAATAAGGAAACACCTAAGCTATCATTTGTGTGTAAATTTATAATCGGTATAACATCTTGTGCAGAAATACCACAAAAAAATAATAAATTAAGAACAACTAAAAATTTATTAAACATGCAAAACCTAATTTAAATCAGTAGATAAAATATACCTAACTATTCTA
Organism: uncultured Ignavibacteria bacterium; assembly: GCA_937930275.1. Taxonomy (GTDB): domain Bacteria; phylum Bacteroidota; class Ignavibacteria; order Ignavibacteriales; family Melioribacteraceae; genus JAEXOD01. The sequence continues at coordinate 22,570 of CALGLM010000451.1, read as the reverse complement.
TCGTTTCCGGTATCAACAACATACAATGTTTTATTAAAATATTGTACAGCATAAGGACTTTTGAATACATTGCTACCACCAAATGATTGTAATTCTTCGCCGAACGAATCAAATACAAATATGCTATCTTTAGCTGCATCAGCAACAAAAATATTATTAGAGTTATCAAGAGCAACCCCTTCCGGACTACCAAATTTATTTATGGTTAGCAAAGGAGATTCAAAAGGTGTTAATTTACTTCTGTACCCTTCAAAATCACTTGATACTACATATTGCAACCATTGTACTTTAAAACTATTATTTCCGGTTAAAGTTACAATAATATCTCTTGACGAATTTTTAAAGGAAGTTAAAGAGCTTATTCCGTTTGCAGAAAGTAAACCTGTTCCCTGTGGTTCTAATAAAGGGACCCTTCCGGTTAATGTATCAATCTTAGTTCCGTCAGGTTTTACTTTTTTACTAAAAACCAATAAAGAGTTATCAGGATCAATTAAATTGCTATTTGCAGGACCGGTTCTTGAAACTAAAAACGAATTGTTTGAAAAAACACAAACACCGGTGTATTTTCTTTGAGGTTTCAAATAATCAAATGATGTTTTTGGTAATAATGTATCAATTTTAGCGATACCGATATTATGACTAACATCAACAAGGTTAAGTTTAAATACTGCGCTAAAAACAGTACCTTGAGCGTCAACTAATTCACCGCAAACAATTAAATTTAATTGATAATCTTGAGCTAAAGCTATTGGGCGTCTAATTTCCCTTGCTCCTAAAATTCTGCCCGCAATATCCATCATTACAACTCTATTATTCTCTGTATCGGCAACATAAATAAAAGGCTCTCTACCTACAATCATATCTTGAGGTTTGTTAAAACCACCCCAAATAGGATTTTGTTGAACATATAAAGTATCACCAATATTATTTTGTGTATGTTCACCGGTATTTACTTCCGAAATATCAAATTTGTCGGTACAAGCAGCAAATGTAAACAATAATGCTACAAATGTAAAAATTATCTTAAACGTTTTCATAAATTAAAATCCTAAAATTAAAGAAAAACGATGAGCACTACCCAAACGTTCGAAATTTGCGTAAGCATAATCAACCGTAACATCTGCAATGGCAACAGGCAAAGTAACACCGGCACCAAATGTAAAATCTTGCTCATCAACATTAATTTTATAACCGGCTCGCAAACTTAGCATCTTTCTCCAGCTATATTCTGCACCTAAAGAAACATTTTCACTGTTATCATTAGGATGATTTAATTGAATAGAAGTAGTAACCCTATGTTCTTCCGTTTCATAAGGTTCAAATGCAAATCCGATTCTAAACATTGTAGGCGGAGAAAACGATTGCCAATTGGATTTTTCTCGTTTACCGAAAAGTACAACTTTACCATCCGGACTTAGTTCATTTCCGAAATTTGTAATTGCAACGGCAAAACGAGTAGAACCTAATCCTGTCCAGTAATAAGTTCCTAAGTCAATCATAATTCCGCGCATTTTTAATTTGTCTAATGTTTCTTCCAAATATCGGATAGTACCGCCAAAACTGAATTGTTCTGTCATTTTACGAGAATAAGTTACACCTACTGCGATATCTCCAAATTTAAAGAACTCGCCAGTTCCGTATGGCTGAAACTCGGTAGTTACAGGCATATCTTCCATATGTAATGCTGTAAACGATACGCCGATAACATCCATACTTGATAAATGATAAACAGCACCTAAAAATTCATGTTTAATATCAACAACCCATTCATTGTGTGAAAACATAACTTGGTCGTTTTCAATTTGTGAAACACCGGCAGGATTCCAAAAAAGTGCCGAAGCATCATTAGCAACAGCTATAAAAGCATCTCCCATAGCAGTTGCTCTTCCCCCAACGCCAATTTTTAAAAATTGTGCAGTTGATATACCGGCACGCTGTCCGCCGAGTGTTGGGAATAATTGAGCAAAATTTATGCTCAATGGCAATAACAATAATACTAATAGTTTTCTCATATTAAAATCTTAAACTTAATCCAAATTTAATGTTTCTTCTTGTTAAATATCTTGCCGGGTTATACGGATACGGATTTAAAGGAGCTTGCAAATCCGGGTATAACGGATCGTTCCATGTTGAAGGAGTTGGGTCGCCATATTCATAAGCTTCTCCGGTAACAGGGTTAATAATTGCAGAATTTTTAAAGTCAAACACATTATTAACTTCAATGTTAAAGGAAAACTTCAATCCGGCAACTTTAAAGTATTTTTCAAAATTCAAATCAATGTAAAACCAATTATCAGCTGTTTTACTGTTTCTATTTTTATTATCTATAACATATTCGGGTCTTCCGTCTGTATCATAACTTCCCGAAAATACATATTCGGTGTATCTTTTTCCGGACTGGAAGAAAGCGCGAATATATAAGTTATAGTCATCTAAAATGCCTTCGCCAAATCCAAATAAAGGTTTCCCTTTTTCAACATAAAAATTGAAATTTGCAGAAGCAGTAAGAGGCCTATCCCATGATACATACTCTTCTTTTACGTTTTCGTCTAAGTCTCCTTTTAGCACAAGAACACCTTCATCGGCACTTGAACTTTTTCCGGTAACAATTGCGTATGAAAATGAGAACATTCCGGTAAACCATTTACCTATTCTTTTCTTGTATTCTAATTCAAGACCACGACTTCTTGCATAATCCAAATTTGCATATGTAATAAAAGACTGCGTTGCAAAACGAGCCGATGTTATTTTTGCCGTACGAGTTCTAATATAATCGAAAATATCTTTGTAATATGCAGTTAAAGTTAAAACGTCGTCTTGTGAAAATTGAGTTTTTAATCCCAACTCGTAAGCAACCGTAGTTTCCGGATTTAAGTTTGGATTACCAAACTTTTGGAAAGATGATTGAGCACTTGAAGGACTTAACTTTGCATATACAAATTGTGGATTTGGCCATTTACTAAAATGTCCATAGGAGAAAAATAATATTTGATTATCGGAAACCGGATGTGATATACCTAAACGAGGACTTAATCTCGCTTTCCAACGTCTATTGCCAAACCAACCATATGTATCGTTTTTATAAGCATCTCTTGTTTCTTGAGGAATCGTTATTACATCAGGATTATCAATAGCATCATCTACGTATTTACCAGGGAACCAATAATCTAAACGCAACCCAAAGTTTAATATCATACCGCTAAAGTTAATATTATCTTGAGCGTAAAACGAACCTTTAGCAGGATATACTTTGTAAATATCATTATTTAATCCTAATGTCCCAATCCATGGTTTGTATATATCTATAACTTGCATTTCTTGGAATATTGCATTAAAACCGGCTTTAAATTTATTTTTTGCATCAAAAAAGCTTGTAATATCCCCTTTTACGGAATATTCGTTAATGTAGTGATCGCGCCATGTAAAAGGATTACCTACATCCCAAAATCCGTCTCCGGGAATTACGCCTATAGTATCTCTACCCAAATTGTAGTATTCAATAGGAAATGTTACAATATCTTTAGGCTCTTCATACTGATACCAAAATTTACCGTTTGCATCTGCACGCATATTAGAAAAATAATGGTTTAACTTAAATTCGTAAAATGTTTTCGAATTAAGAGTATGAGTTAAACTTAAAGAATTATATTTATTATTATGCGTAAATACGTTAGCATTTCCTAATATATTTTGGAACTCATATTGATAACCGGGAGAAGGTTCAACATATTCCAAATTTGCTTGTAAAGATTGACTGTTTTGATTAATATTAACAGATTGATTGAAAGAATAAACTAATTTAAAAGTAGAACTAACTTTATAAGTTAATTTTCCTAACCAAAACCAACTGTTTTCTGCTCGCGGTGCAAACCTTGTACCATAAAATGTAGAAGAGTTTAATCTTCCGGCAGTATTTTTATAATAACCCTGTGTTATACCATCAGTAATACCAACATAAAAATTACCGAAAAAAGTAATTTCACCCGGTATTTTTATACCTAATTCCGGCAGTAAATATTTAGTAATAGGTTCAGGACCACTAAAGTTACTTTCTACAATTTCAGTATTAAAAACATGATAAGAATCTTTATAACCAAAATTATCTCTTTTATAACTTATAGCTCCGCTGTATTTATCACTGCCTTCTCTTGTTCTAACGTTAACTACACCGCTTGTTGCATCACCGTATTCGGCATTGTAACCTCCGGTAATAACTTCAACTTCTTCAATTGAACTTGAGCTAAGTTGTAACCCAAATCCGGTGCCGGCTAAAGGATCTTGCACAGATACGCCATCCAATAAAAAGGCGTTTTCATAACTTCTACCACCTCTAATATGAATTTCGTTATCCGATTGAACAACACCTGATTGTTGAGTAACCAAATCTTTAATGTTTTCTATTACGGCAACTTCAATATCTTGTCGCGTTATAGTACGTTTACTTTGTGTTTCGTCAACTTCAACCAATGGTTTTTCACCAACAACAACAACATCCTGTTCCATTGTTAAAACTGTTTCAGACATTTCAATATTAAGTTGTGTGGTTTTATTGGCTAAAATTTTAATTCCGGTATATTGCATTGTTTTATACCCGATTAGAGTTACTTCTACCGTATAAGTACCCGGGTTAATTTTATCTATGCTATATTTACCATCAAATCCTGTGGCAGCTCCGTAATAAGTTCCTTTTAGCATTATGTTAACGCCTGGCAAATTGTCTTTTGTGCCGGCATCTTTAACTATACCTTCAAGTTTACCTTTATCTTGAGCTATTAAAGATAAATTGATAACAAATAGCAATATTAATATTATTCTCTTTTTCATAAGTTGTAGCCAAATTCTTCAAAGAATACTTTTTCTAATAATTGTTTAACGGTACCTGAATTACCATCACATAAATGTAAAGGTAATCCGATAAAGAATAAGGTCTTCCCGTTATCCATAAATCCGATATTTCCGTTTAATGAATTGCTTGTCAAATCATAAACTTTTTTTGATGACGATGCATTAGGACCATATGTTCTTACCCAAGATATGGTTGCAGATGTCTTTAATATAGGATAACCACTACCGCTAATTGAAGGCATTAAAGTTGCACCGGTCAACAAAAAGTTTAAAGGTTTTTTTTGCCCTAACGAATCAATTGGTAAAAAGTTTTGTAAATATGATTTATCAAACGGAAATGTATCGCTTGAATCTTGAAATACCATTGAAAAGGCAATTTTTCCGCCTGTTTGAATATATTTTTGAGTTGATATTGCTGCTAAATCCATCGAAGGGCTTGTATCAGTGTACCAATAAATATACTTAAACAATTTCATTGTTTCCAAAAAAGTAACAGTAGCATATGGTAGTTTAATTGCTTCCATATTGTATGTGTCATATTTTGAAACTAAAGTGCCGTTACTTATATTGTCAAATGCATCCTTGTAAAAAGTTTCTGCAGCAGCACCGCCGTTATAATCATCAATAACTAACAATTTACCTTTTGGCTTCCTAATAAACCAATTTGTTCCTTCTTCAGGTAAAACAGAAAAAGAAGATTTTGCACCGCTAATATCAACCGCTTGAATATATATTTTGTTAAAATTATCAAGTTTAATACCGTTCAATTTCTCAGCTTGTAAATTGCCTTCTAATCCGTCAATAAGAATTTCCATTGTAGGATTTGAATCATTAAAGTTTTTACATCTTAAAGTTACAAGTCGAGCAGTCCCTTTAATTGAAACAAAATTATTAGTGTCATTTAAGGCAATATTAATTTTTGTAATAGATTCATCTCCGTCTAAATCCGCTGCTTCCCATCCTAAAGTAATAACAGGGTAAGTTTCAGACGGTAAAACACTTAATTTATTCCACTTTATTGTAGGTGCAGTATTTTTAATAGGAAATTTACTGTTAGCTGGAGTCGGATCAATGTTTCCAAAATCAGTAAACTCTTCACCTTCGTCATATCTTCCGTTATTATTTGCATCTTTAAATGGTTCGCCACCAATACTAACACCATTGTAACTAACATCGGCATCATATATACCATTTCCGTTATTATCAATTGCGGCAACTAAGAAAACGTAATTGGTATCGGCAGTGCCGATTGGTAACGAAAATGTACTATCATTTTTAGTTGTAAAGCTCCAATTTGCATCAATGCCATCCCACTTAAAAATATAACCGACAACAACACCGTCCGGATCATCGCTCCACCAATGTACTGCTATTCGACTTTTTTGCCTATTTAATTGAGCACCATCATCAGGATACAAGAACAAAAATGTATTTGGTGCTTTATCCTGATTCTTATTATCTGTAACTTCTTCGCTGCAACCGATTAATAAGGTAAGTGCTAAAAAAATTATAAAGTAATACTTCATCATAAATTCATCTAAATTTTTTAAAAATTTGGAGGGGATTTCCCCTCCGTAAAATTATTTCATTAATACCATTTTTTTAACAGTATTGAATTTACCTGATTCTATACGATAAAAATAAACACCGCTTGAAAGTTTGCTTGCGTTAAAATTAAATTTATGCAAACCTCTATTTAAATATCCGTTTACCAATGTAGTAACTTCTTGACCGATTGAATTATATACTCTTAAGCTAACATATGAAGCTTCAGGTATTGAAAACTCAATAGTTGTTGAAGGGTTAAAAGGATTCGGGTAATTTTGATTTACTACATATGTATTAGGGATTTCTGTTTCTTCTTCTACATCATTAACAAACCCTACAAAATCATCATTTTTGCGAGGGAATAATTTGTAATTACTAAATGAAAAAGATAAAATACCTGTTAAACTTTCAAATGTATCGCCGGCTTTAACTTTAATTGAATTAGCTGAAGTAATTCCGTTCCATGAGTTATGGAAACTATGTGTACCTTCTTGCAATTCAACACGCGTTTGAACATTGCTTGCATCGGCAACATAAATTTCTCCATAATTATTTGTTACAGGACCACTTTCGCCGTCTGCGTTATCATCTGTAATTGTTAAATTTTCATATTTTACTAAAACACCTTCGTATGATTCTGCAGGTAAAGAACCGTTAGTAGAAACACCGATAGTTGATGTTTGTAATACAAGTGGTTCCGGTAAAGGATTACCTGTGCTATTAACTACTACATTTGCAGGTAAATCTAAGCTTTTAATTTCAGTTATATTATAATTTTCGTTAACAATACCTTTTACCGTAACGTTATCACCGCGTCTTAATTTTAAAGTTTCTGTACCGTATAAACGAATACCTGTCCATGCACCCTTACCGCTTTGCATAAATACTTGTGGACCTTGCGTTCCGCCATCCCCTTCTAAATCAGTAGTATCGGCAGTTACGGTACCTGTTAAAGTAACTTCAAAGCCGTTATATCCGCTATAACCACCGCCGAACGGACTATACTGAACATCTTTAATAGTTAGCGGTCTATTTAATGCTTGATAAAAATATAAATTATTTGTATAGTTTGCCGGATTTGTTGATACAGCATTTGAATTGTCTTTAGCTTCAATATAATAAGCTATTAATGATTCAGAAGGTTGACCCGGGATTGTTCCTGAATAAATTGTATCACCTTGAGTAGCAGTCATATCAATTGTCTGAAATTGACCTGTTTCTGTTTTATAATAAATTTTTGCACTGGTAACTGTTCCGTCAGGATCTTTTACTTTTGCAGTAATTGTCATACCTTCGTTAAATCCTACAAAAGCCTTATTTCTTGTAACATTAGTAATACGAGGAGGAATAATATCTCCATATTTTATATCATCGTAATAACATGGGTTAATAATAAACCAACCGCCTTGCGAAACGTTATTACGTGATTCTAAATAACCTCTTACATATTCAAGTTTAGTTCCGGCTAAAGGAGCAGGTGCAGTATATCTCCAAGATGATGCACTGCCTATAATCATCGACGTTCCGTTATCATCAAAAATTCTAAAAGAACCGGCTATTATAACGTTTGGATCTGTTGTAGTAACATTTCTAATTTCAACATACATTTGTTCCCATTTTTCACCAATATATTGTGGGTTATATGTACCCGTTACAGCTAAAGAATCTAATGTTAACACAACCGGAGTCGGTCTTTCTTGAATTCCGATTACATCTGCACTTGTAAATTCAATAACATTAAATTGGGTAGTTGTAAAATACTCTTGAACATATCCTTTAACTTTAATAACCATTCCGGTGTCTAATAAGTTAAAATCAGAAGCATCTGTACCTAAGTATCTAATTAATAACCCGCCGTATTCATTGTTATTGGGGTCACGTAAAATTGCAGCAGGAACACCGCCGGAGCGAATAATTAATGCACTATCAGGGCTTCCGCCGTAACGAGGAGCTACTACTACAACACCGGTAACTATTACTGTATCGCCTTCATAAAATGATTTATAGTCATGAGGTGCGACTAATAACGAATCGGGGTTTATATATTGAATATCGTGTATTGATACTTCGGGATATGTTTGAGCAAATAATTGCCCGCATAAAAGTACCACTAATGCTGTTAATAATAGTTTTAGTTTCATTTTTTTCCTTTATTTTATTACTAAAAATTTACCCGTTTTAATTTCGCCGTTTGATTTATCCTTTACCGAGAATAAATACAATCCGGTTGCAATTGCTTGATCATCATCGGTAACTAAATCCCAAGGATGTTCGCCGCCTGTCATAATTTGCTTTCCGTCTTTTGCAAATATTTCAAACCAGCGCACGTCTGTTCCGTTGCTGGTTGCCGTATGTTCAATTCTTTTAACTATATCACCCGATAAAGTATAAATAACAATTTCACACTCAGCAGGTAAATTATAAAAGTGGATTTTTCTTAATCTTTCCGAATTACCGTCCCAATAAGCTTCACCATAATAAGGATTAGGGTAAACACCAACTTTAACATTTGCATCACTTGTCGGTACTGATCCCGGTATTACTCTTTGTGCATTGGCAATTTTTGAAGATTCAAGACTTTCAATTTTATTTTCAATATCTCCTTTATCAAATGCGGTAACGGTAAAAGTATATTGCCAACCGTTTAATAAATTATCAATTTCAAATTTATAATAATATTTTGTCGTATCATTAGGAAATGTCATAGGTTCGCTTAATTCAACTTTGGAAAAGCCTGTGTTATAGCCTAAATTATTTCCCATACTATCAAATTCGGCAACAGTAACTAACGAAGAAGTTAAGTTTTGAGATGTTGTTAAATCATAACCCGCATTCGTTCTATAAAGTCTATAGCCTTCAAAATCTTTTTTACCGCTAATCGGGTCAACAGAAAACTCTGCTCTTTTATCCCAGTAAACAGTAATTTTTTCACTTTCGGGAACAACCTTTACGCGAGGTGAGTTTGGAGGCGCAGGTAAAATATATCTTGTAATAACACCATTTGCATCAGCATCTTCACCCGGATCTAATATTCCGTTTCCGTTTCTATCTTCACCGTTATAAGCTCTAATTGCCCAGCTTGCATTTGCATATAGATTTGTTTTTTGTATTTCAGTATCGAAACTCGCTAAATCAGGACCATATTTTTTTGCTGCAACAAATGCAAATGTAACGTTTAAAGAATCTCCGGGAGCAATCTGTCCAAATGGACCGGCTGTTATTAAAGTAGATCTGTTACTCGGTTGTTTTAAAACAGTCGGGTCAATACCGCTGTAGTAAGTATTATTACCGCCAAAATAACCTGCCATTTTTCGATATCTTTCAATATCCGTAATCGGAGCAAAGAAGTTTGGATTTGATGTATTTTTGTACTGCCAGGTTACATAGTGAGGTAATTCGCCGGTCTTGTTTGAACCTAAATATTGAATTCCGATATAACTATCGCTAAAGCCTAAGTCACCAGCAGCATCAAATTCATAAGCGATTTTTAAGCTGTCATTGTAACCGTTTCCGCCTTTATTAAAGAACGCAGAACCTGAACGAGGTGAAGTAATATTTGTATTTCTTACTACGGCATCCGTCCATAAACCTACGTATATACTATCCAAATATTTATTGGATGTGTTTTTTATCCAATAGTTCATAATTACAAAAGCATTGGCAAAAGGGAAATTCCATGCATATGATTCTTGTCTAACCACAACGCCTAACGGTTCATGGTCTGTAATTAATTCACCGTTGGAAAGATATTTACTTGTATCAGAATAAATACAGAAAAAATCTTGATGTGAAATAGCTTCGGGGCTGAAAAATTTCGAATCAACTAAACTTGAACGTTCAATCATTTTTGAACCTGATTCGTTAGTATATTCAAAACCGCCGCCACGTACCGAAACAGAAGAAGCGTCAACAGATCCGGTAGAAACCCAAGGACCAACTATCCTTCCGTCTCCTGTTGATGTAGAACTTTTATAATATGCCCCAATCCATAAACCACCGTCAAAAATATGCTCAATACCGCTACCTAAAGGGTACTCGCATGAGGGTTGATTGGGCCATTTTGAAAAACCGTGACCGTACAAACCAAAGTTTGTAATTGTTAATCCAATATCACCTACATTGGTATATTTAGAATTATCGTCATCCATGGTTTTAAGAAACCTTTGTTCTTGTGCGGTAGTAAAACCGACATAAAACAATAAAATACAACTAATTAGTGTTAATTTTAACTTCATAATAAATTATTCTTTAATTACTTTTTCATTAAAAATTTAGCCTTTCAATATACAAATAAAAGTTTAAATTATTAACAAAATATTTTTATTTTTTCTGATTTAATTTTAATTTAAAATTAGAGACAAAAATAGCCTGCACTATAAATAAAATGCAGGCTATTTAAAAACTATTATCAGTTAACTAATTCCATTCCTTTCTTTAAAGCTGCTTCGTTAGCAGGCAATAAATTGTGATATCTTTCAGGAAGTACTTTTCTTAAACCTTCTATTATATTTTCAATTGCAATTATTGGTTTTTTCTTTAGGAATGCACCAAGCATAATCATGTTTAATACTTTAGTATTATTCATTTTTGCTGCTTCATTACTCGCGTCTAAAGCATAAATGCTAATGTCTGTTCTTGTAGGTTTTTTTAATACGTTTGTACTATCGTAAATTAACAATCCACCCGGTTTTACAGCACTTTCAAATTTATCAACAGAAGGTTGATTAAGTGCAATAACCGTATCAAATTTCGAAATAATAGGTGAACTAATTTTTGAATCGCTAATAATTGTTATACAATTTGCAGTTCCGCCTCTCATCTCAGGACCATATGAAGGCATCCAACTTACTTCTTTATTTTCCATTATTCCGGCGTAACATAAAATCATACCCATTGATAATACACCTTGACCGCCAAATCCGGCAATTACTATCTCTTCATTCATGCTATTTCTCCTTCCCGCTTGGGGTCTTAATATCGCCTAACGGATAATACGGAAGCATATTTTCATCCAACCATTTATTTGCTTGAACAGGTGTCATTTTCCAGTTAGACGGACAATTTGAAACTATTTCGATAAAGCAAGTACCTTTATTGAGTTTTTGATATTCAAAACCTTTTTTAATTGCGGCTTTTGCTTTCCTAACATTTGCAGGTTTATGTACCGATTGTCTTGTAACGTAATAAGTGCCGGGTAATTGAGCCACTAATTCTGTAATTTTTAACGGATAACCCATTGATAAAACATCTCTTCCGTAAGGAGAAGTAGTTGATTTCATATTTGGTAAAGTTGTAGGAGCCATTTGACCTCCTGTCATACCATATATACCATTATTGATAAAAATAATCAGAATATTTTCACCCCGGTTACATGTATGTATGGTTTCACCTGTACCAATTGCAGCAAGATCACCGTCCCCTTGATATGAAAAGACATATTTTTCCGGAAGCACTCTTTTTATTCCTGTTGCCGAAGCACTTGCTCTTCCGTGAGGAGCTTGGGTCATATCAACATTTAAATAATTGTAAGCAAACACGCTGCAGCCTACCGGAGCTACACCAATAGTTTCACTTTGAATTCCTAACTCGTCTATAACTTCTGCTAAAATTCTATGAGCAACACCGTGACCGCAACCCGGACAATAATGCATCGGAGTATCAAATAAAGTTTCGGGCTTTTTATAAACAATATTTTCTTGAACACAAATATTTTCTTCTTGAATCATCTGTTCGAAATGTTCATCAGTCATACGTTTTTCGTTCATTTCAAACCTCCTATAATTATCTTTTCCAAATGTTCTAAAATTTCTTCCGGAGTTGGCACAATTCCCCCCATTCTTCCGTAAAATTCTACATTTGTTTTACCGTTAACGCCTAATTTTACGTCTTCTACCATCTGTCCGGCGTTCATTTCTACATCTAATATACCCTTTACTTTATCCGCGTATTTATTATAGGTTTCATATGGGAACGGGAATAAAGTTATAGGTCTAATTACGCCTACTTTTATCCCTTTTTCTCTTGCTAATAAAGCAGCTTTTGTACAGATACGTGCAACAAGTCCATATGCAGTAATTATGTAATCTGCATCTTCACAATTTATAGTCTCTACTCTTGTTTCATTCTTTTCAATTTCTCTATATTTCCTTTGAAGATGTTTATTAACTTCTTCCATTTTATCAGGTTGAATGTGAAGTGATGTAATAAAATTTCTTTCCCTTGATGCCGGTTTGCCGACAGTTGCCCAATCGGGAACTTCGGTTGTTCTTGGTATAGGTTCAAATAATTCAACTTTTTCCATCATCTGTCCTAATGCACCGTCAGATAAAATCATAACAGGATTTCTGTATTTAAATGCTAAATCATACGATAATTTAACAAAATCAGAAAGCTCTTGAACAGTAGAAGGTGCTAAGACTATTAATTTATAATCACCGTGTCCTCCTCCTTTTACTGCTTGAAAATAATCACCTTGTCCCGGCTGAATAGTCCCTAATCCGGGACCGCCTCTATTAACGTTTACAATTAAACAAGGTAGTTCGGCACAAGCTATATATGAAATGCCTTCAACCATTAAGCTTATTCCCGGACTTGATGATGAAGTCATAACCTTTTTACCGGTCCCTGCTGCACCATATACCATATTGATAGAAGCAACTTCACTTTCGGCTTGTAAAACAACCATTCCTGTTCTTGCAGTAGCATCTTTTGTTAAATATTCCAAAACTTCTGATTGAGGAGTTATGGGATAACCAAAATAAGCATCGCACCCCGCACGTATTGCGGCTTCTGCCAACGCTTCATTCCCTTTCATTAATTTTAATTCACTCATTCTTTCACCGTAATAGTTATATCTTTAGATACATTTGTTATTGTTGCAATATGTTCTTCTTTTTTTTCGGTTTTTCTATATACCGTTATAGCTCCTTCAGGACAAACCATGGCGCAAGAAACACATCCCGTGCAATTGTCTTCAACTTTTACAATATATAAATAACCTTTGCTGTTTACTGTCCTCGATTTTTCCAATGATTCCTGCGGACAAGCTTCAATGCATAACTCGCAACCTTTACATTTTTCGATATCAATTATGATATCGCCTTTTACTTTAGCCATAATTATTCCTCATATATTTGGACATATATAAATTTAGCTTAAACAACTGTCATATTAACTTAAAACAGTCAATTAACTAAATTAAGTAAATTTTAATTGTTTTCAAAAGGAAAAAATAAACAATTTTTCTTAAGATAAACCAATAAAATTCTATTAATTTTGAGGAGGAACAAAATTATGTAATTTTATAAAATTTAATGTATAAATTCAAACTAATATACATATAAAGGGAAAAATGGATTTAATTAAATTATTCGGTTAATATAGGTAATGTAATAAAAAATTCAGTTCCTTCCCCTTCTTCGCTTTTAACTTCAATTTTTCCTTTGTGGTCTTCAATTATTCCGTAAGTTATGGAAAGCCCTAAGCCGGTACCTTTTCCTACATCTTTAGTAGTAAAAAAGGGTTCGAATATTTTATTTTTAACTTCTTCACTCATTCCCACCCCATTATCTTTAATACTTATATATACGTTATCGGAATCACATTTTGTTTCCACCCTAATTTTCCCTTTTCCGCTTATTGCATCTTTTGCATTGCTTAACAAATTAAGTAGTGCTTGATTAATTTTACCGGAGTAACATAGTAATTTTGGTATATCACCTAAAACAAGTTCAACTTCAATTCTATTTTTAATTTCGTTTTTTAACATCACTAAAGTAGATTGAATTCCGGCATTAATATCCGAAAGTTTTTTTACGCCTTCGTCCATTCTACTAAAATTGCGTAATCCTTTTACAATATCGGCAGTTCTTTTTGCCCCTTCATCCATTCCGTCCAATAAGCTTTCAATTTCGTTTATTAGGTAGTCGTAATCTATCTCTTTTTTAAATGAATAGATAACGTCATTGTAATTATTATATTCGTTTAACCTAATTACATCCTCGTATTTTTTTAATAATTCAAGCAAGTCATAGATATCCCTGCGCAAGGGAGACACATTAGAAAGTACAAAATTTATCGGATTATTAATTTCGTGTGCAATGCCTGCCGTCAATTGACCCAATGAAGCCAATTTTTCGGATTGTATAAGTTGATTTTGCGTTATTTTTAAATTATTCAATGCTTCGGTAAGCTCTGAATTCTTTTTTTCAATTTCCGTTTTTTGTTCTTCTAACGATAAAGATTTTATTGTTAACTCGTTATTTGCAAGTTGAAGCTCTTTTTGCTGATTTAATAATTTTGTTGCTTGTTCTTCAGTTCTATATTTATATTCTTTTAACGATTGAGCCATCTGCAAAAATGTTTTTGCTAATCTACCAATTTCATCTTTACTGTTTATATCCAGCCAAATATTTAAGTTCCCTTTTATTACGGAAGCCGCTGCATTATCTAATTGTTTAATGGGGATTGTAATTAATCTAATTAATAAAAACGTAAAAAACATAGCCGAACTTACTGCAAAAAACACAATAACACGTACAAAATTTTTTGTACTTTCAAAAGTTTTTTCCGCACGTTTTGTGGCTTTAAATGCGTCAAGTTTGCTTAAACTTACCAAAGAAACTAAATCATCGCTTGATACATTGTAAACATCTTTAGCCGGACCCATAAGCAATTTTACTGCTTCTTCTTTTTTATTTTCCCTTGAAAGTTTAAATATCCTAAAACTTAAATCAACATATTCTTCCCAGCTTTCAATAAATTCATCATACAGTTTTTCTTCATTATTTGAATATATATCTTTTTTGATATATTTTTTTTTCAATTTTTCGTATTTATCTATATTGCCGTTAATTTGATCAACTAAATCGACCATTTGTGCTTCTTGCTGCTTCATCAACACAATGTTAAACGTATATGCATGTTCAAGTTGAAATACACGAAGTTGTGAAACATTTAGATTCAAATCCGAAATTGTAACTGCTCTTTCCAACCAATTATTAGAAATTTCTTCAATTTCTTTATTTAATGAGCTTAAACTATAATATGATATACCGCTAACACCGTATAATAGGAAAATTATTACACTAAAAGATAATCCTTGTTTTATGCCAAATTTTAAATCCTTAAATTTTATCATAATAATTTTAGTCTTTATCCTTGATTACCGCAATAACTTTAACATTTCCTTTAACTTTATTTGAAGCAACAAATCCGATTGCTCCTGAAGTGTTTTGCACTTTTTGAATCATTTCATCTTCCGAACTTACAGCTTCGGGAGGATCTCCCTCGCCGGAAAGGAGCTTTTTCATCCATATTGATTTCATTCTTGCTGTGTTTTTTGCAATATATTCATAAAACTTTTCTTTTGTTTCATTTTTTGGCTTTAAATCAAAAACAATTATCGTTTTGCCGTCACTCCAGTATTTAATTTCGCCTGAATAATAATCTAATAATTGTGATTTGTTGACCTTATCGATGGGAACGTTTTTGTTTGCTATAACCGAAACTTGTGCATTTATTGAACAAACCCAAAACAATATAGGGATAATACAAAGTATTTTTTTTGTCATAAAATATCCCCCGCTAAAAAAACACGGAAATTGCAGCTGCATAATAAAATGTTAGAACAGACTCTATTGAAGTATTTTTTACATCAACATCAACTCTTGCAAATTGTGCTTTTAATTTAATTCTATCATTAATATCGTAACTTAAACCCACATTTGGAATTGTAACCGAAACTTCAGTATTAAAATGTTTATACTC
Source organism: uncultured Ignavibacteria bacterium (assembly GCA_937930275.1). Classification (GTDB taxonomy): domain Bacteria; phylum Bacteroidota; class Ignavibacteria; order Ignavibacteriales; family Melioribacteraceae; genus JAEXOD01. The sequence continues at coordinate 6,409 of CALGLM010000451.1, read as the reverse complement.
TGAAGAACTGAAATTGTACTTTTCTTGCGTTGAATAAAGACTAAAATAAGAAAATAAATCTTCCGTAATTCTGTAACCTATCGTGGCATAAAAAAATTGCTTATCTAAATCAACAAAGCTATCTGTATCGTACAAAACTTTAATATACTCCGCACTAAAACTAAACTTCTTAAAATCCATTAAAATATCGTTCCCTATTCTAAAACGAGGAACGTTTTTTAATGAATAATTTTCTGAGTTTTCAAAATGAGAATCGAAATCGCTAATATTATTTAATTCATCATAGGTAGCAGAAAAACCAATTTTTACATCATCGTATCTCACTCCTATTCTACCCCCAACCAAAAAAATATTGCTTGTATCTGTTCCGCTCTGTCCGGCTTTTGTCGCTTTTGTGCTAATATTCGGACTATTGCCTATATATACTGAATAGTCAAGTTTAGTTTCATCAATAGGTAAAAATCCGTAAACTTGAACAAATGCCCTCCTCGGAATAAAATCATCTAAATTCATAAATTCAGCAAAAGATGATTCATATGCTAATGGTCGAACTATATATGGTAATAAAGGGGTTTTATTACTAATTTCGTTCAAATGGTTAAAAGCCGGAATTTGTAAACCCAACTTAACGTTTAAGCGCTTACTTAGGTAATACTTTACCCATACTTCGCTTAAACTAAAATCGCCCCATGATTTGCCCGAGTTGTAAGTATTTATAAATTCCAATCCTGCAAATGCACTCCAATTTTCAGATAAATCATGCTGTAAGAATAAATTCATCTGTTGAAGACTAAATGACTTTTTATCAGAATACTCTTTGTACAATTGTTGTATAAAAGAAACTTGAAAATATCCGAAAATTCTAAACGGGTATTCTTCATACTGAGCATTCAATCTAATAAAAGAAATAAAAATTAGAATTGCTGAAATTGATAACTTACTTTTACTCATCATTCAATCCAAAAACGTTTTTTTATTGACCTATAATATACTGTTTTTTTATTTGTTTATAAATATTTATATAAGTACATTTTTTTATAAATTTAATTAATTTTGTAATTTAATTATTAAACTTTGTTATGAAAATAATTTATACATTTTTACCTTTTATTTTATTTTGTGCATTAACATATACTGTTGAAAATAAGAGTTTATTAACTAATACCAAAATTACTAAAAGCGAATTAAATTCTTATTATACTAACGGTTTATTAACTATTGAAAAACCAAATATAAAAACTCCGACATTTAACAAAATTGAAGCGGAATTAAATACAAAAAATCAAACTCTTTTTATTAAACAAAATATAATTTGGATAAATAAATCCGAATATGCCACAGATAAAATATTCCTAAAATTTGATATCAATGCACTTAAAAACAATTATTCTGAGTATGCAACAAAAAACTATATTTCTAAAGAAGAAAGAACCGGAATTAGCAATCTAAAAATTTCTGTTAATAATTTACCGGTAAATTTACATTTTATTAACGATTTAACTGCGGCAACAAAAGATAGCACAAATGCGTATGTATTATTAGATTCTTTGTATAAATACGGTGATACAGTAAAAATAATATCATCTTATTCAATAAGAATTCCAAAACCAAGTTCCGGAATCGGATTTGTTCAAAATAGAAATTTTTATTTTTTCAATGATTGGTTTATTAAAATTCCTCCTTTTATTTTGGGCAAATGGTACTACGCTCCTACTCCCGGTTATTTAAATTATTTTGAAGAGTTTGCAAATTTTGATATTAAAATTAAAATTCCGAAGGAATTTAAAATAGGTGCTTCTGCAAACATTTTAGATTATAAATATATTGAAAAAGATGCGGTTTATTCGTTTAAATCAGATTGCATTAAATCATTTTCATGGTTTTGCGGTCCTGATATGATACAAAAAACTTTTGTTTATAAATTTAATAATAGACCAACAATTATCTCAATATTTGTACAACCTGAAAAAGAAGGAAGGATTGATCGATATAAATCGGCAATTTTTAAGTCATTAGATTTCCTAAATAAAAGATTAGGTTCATTCCCTTACGAAACATTTACTGTTATTGATTTACCACGAACTTTTTCAAATATCTCAAACAGCTACACTAATATGGGGGTTATAAAAACTAATCTATTTTCTCCCGAAAAATCTTTAGATCCTGAAACCGAATTAGTTTATTTTGTAAGCAGACAATATTTTGAAAATATTTTATCGCCAAATTCTATAAACGAACCTTGGATTGCATTGGGTCTTTCAAAATTTTATGCGTCTAAAATTATTGAAAATTATTACGGTAAGGCTTCTTATAGCTTTAAACTTGCCTCTTACATTCCTATATACGGTTTAAATTTTATTTCATATAACGAAATTCCGCTGATTTATAGTTTAGGTAATTTTAAATACAAACAATACGAGTATTATTTACCGTTATATTATAAAAACCATTCAGTAGGTTCATTAAATAATAATACTTACGAATTCCCTACAAATGAAAGCTATTTTACTATGAGCACGGTCAAACCGGAAATAGCTTTGCTAACATTAGAAAATATTATCGGCAAATCCGAGATTCAAAATTTAATAAGGGTTTTTTACAATAAATATAAATTTAAACATGCTACAAGTAAATCATTTTTTGAAACTATCGAACAAAAAAATACATCCGTTGACTACTTTTTTGAAAACGTATTTATGAAAGCGGCGTATTTTGATTATAGAATTAAATATGTAAAAAAGGTAAACAAGAATAATTATGATGTTTATGCAGAACGCTTAGGAGACGGAGTTTTATATAATAAAGTTGCATTATACACTGATAAAGATACTTTATATAAAACATGGGATGACGATAATAAGTGGAAAATTTTTAGATTTTTTACTAAAAATGAGGTTTTAGGTGCGGAAATTGACCCTGAGAAAATAAATCTTTTGGATATAAATATAGCTAATAATAGTTATTTACTTAATACAAATTATCTTTTCCCTTTTTCCTTAACAGTTCGTTGGTTTTTTTGGATACAAAACGCTTTGATGATTTTAGGTAGTATAGTATGATTAAAACATTTAGAGAAATATTTTACTCGTCAATTAGATCAGTGTTCTATAATTTTAAGTTTGTACTTTTATTATGGGGTGCTAATTTTTTTGCAGCTTTTATTGTTAGTATGCCTATTTATTATATAATAAATGATAATTTGGGTAATTCAGCAATCGGAGAATTTGTTTCGGATGAATTTTCAATTTTTTGGTTAAATCAGTTTAGGTTTATATACGAATCTAACTTAAGCGGAATACCTCTTGTTTTAATTAGCACCTTGCTTGCATATATGCTAATTCAATCCTTTTTTGTAGGTGGGATTATTTCAATTTTTAATCAGACAGCCAAAAATCATTCGGTAGATTTTTTTTACGGCAGCGTGAAATATTGGTACAGATTTACAAAAGTGATGTTTATTTCTTTATTCTTTTTTGCAGTTGCGTTTTTATTTAACGATTTATTGGGAAATTTAATTACATATATTTTTTTAAATACCGAAAATGAGTTGCTTGATATGAGTTTACGTTCGTTACGATATATCATTTTAATATTTTTAATTGGAATAGTAACAATTATTTCGGATTATGCACGTGTAAGTATTGTAATTGGAGATAAAAATAAAATATTTAAAGAGATTTATAATACTTTAATTTTTATAAAGAACAATTTTAAATTGACATTTAACGTCTTTTTCCTGGTAGCCGTTATTGGTGCATTTGGTAGCTTAATATATAATCTTATATCGGGAACAATTCCCCGATCCCCTTTTTATATGTTAATTATATCATTAATTGTTCAACAATTGTTAATTATTTTTAGATTTTTGGTTAGGATGTTGTTTTTTGCTACAGAAGTTTACATATTTAAAGACTTAAATTCAGATATTATTGAAGTTGAAGTTTAATATTGGAGAAAACATGGCAATTTTACCTATTACGCTTTATGGCGATAAAATTCTTAGAGAAAAATCTAAGGATATTTTAAAAATAGATGATAGAATTATTAAAATAGTTGAAGATATGTTTGATACTATGCATAACGCTGACGGAGTTGGCTTAGCCGCAAATCAAGTTAATTTAGATAAATCTATATTTGTTATTGACTTAAGACCGGTTGAGGGCTATGAAAAAACGAAACCGTTAGTTTTTATAAATCCTAAAATAACTCTTAGATCAGAAAATTTAGTCCCTCACGATGAGGGTTGTTTAAGCCTTCCGTACATTCGTGCCGAAGTTATTAGACCCGAAGCCATTACTATCGAATATCTTGATATTAACGAAAACTTGCAAAAACTTGAAACAAATGACTTTTTGGCGAGAGTTATTCAGCATGAGTATGATCATTTAATCGGAAAGGTAATTGCAGATAGAGTTGAACCCTTTATTCGTAAAAAATTGAAAAAGGATTTGTTGGACATAAAGAAAAGAAATATTGACGTAGATTATCCGGTTACGGAGATTTAATGAATATTGTTTTTTTTGCTACTCCGGATTTTGCGATCCCCGCTTTAGACGCAATTCTTAAAAGTAATCATAGAGTAGTTGCTGTTGTTACAAATACAGATAAAGAACAAGGAAGAGGTAAAAAAATATCCTTTTCCCCTATTAAAAAATTTGCGCTCGAAAATAATTTAAATCTTCTTCAACCTGAAAAATTTAAAGATACAAAATTTATTGAGGAGCTCAAATTATTAGATCCGGATGTTTTTGTCGTAGTCGCTTTTAAGATATTACCAAAAGAAGTTTTTACAATTCCAAAATATGGCTCTTTTAATTTACACGGTTCAATGTTACCAAAGTATCGTGGAGCCGCTCCAATTCAATGGTCATTAATAAACGGTGATACCGAAACAGGGCTTACTACTTTTTTTCTAAAAGAAACTGTTGATACCGGTAATATAATATTAACGAAAAAAATTACGATTAATAACGATGATAATTTTGGTTCTCTGCATGATAAAATGAGTATTGCGGGCGCAAATTTAGTTATTGAAACTTTAGATTTAATTAGTACAAACAACTTTTCGCCTAAAGCACAAGATGATTCTATAGCATCCCCTGCCCCTAAAATAACTAAAGAGACTTGTTTAATTAATCCTAATAAAACAGCAACAGAATTACATAACTTAGTTAGAGGACTTTCTCCATATCCCGGTGCAATAATTGTACATAACGGTAAATCATATAAGATATACAAAACAGCCATTAATAATACTATAAAGGTTAATGAGGGTGAAATCGTTACTTCTAAAAAAGAAATTTTTTTAGGATGTAAAAACTCGGTTTTGCAAATATTAGAGATTCAGCCCGAGGGACGTAAAAGGATGTTTGCCGATGAATTTTTAAGAGGTTATAAATTTTAGGAATAAGGTTTGACTATAAAGCCAATCATATATTGTTGTCCAATCTGTAAAAAACTATATTCTCATTATATTTTATTATCCGGTAATACATTTGGGGCAATATTTTATTCAGATGGTTTTGTTTTAGCTCCTATGTTACCTAATATAAAAAAATTGACGAGGTGTAATAATTGTAAAAATTTCTTTCGTATGAATGATTCGAATGAAATAACTGACGAAATTACACTTGAATATGAATTACCACCTATTCCAAATATTACAATGTATGATTATAATGAATATTTAAATACAAATTCATGCTTAGATTTAGAGGATGAAATTTTTATAAGGACACAACTAAGGTACTCTTATAATCATAGTATTAGTTATATTGAAGATAATAAAGCATTGTTAATAAATAATGATAACTTACAAAAGTTGATTAATCTATACACTTGTAATTTCGACAAACCAAAATATCTTTTTACGGTTGCCGAAATTTATAGGAATTTACACAATTTTAATAGGTCAATTGAGCTTTTTCAAGAGTATAAGAAAGATTTTGCAAAGAAAAACGAAATTTTAATAATTGACAAATTAATTGAACAAGCAAAACAGCATAATCATAAAGTAATAGAATTATAACTTATTTTATTTTTTCAAGTTTTATTATAAAACCTTCTTCAATAATATCAAGTTTTTTGGGATAATTGTTTTTACCATAATTAATAGTCACTAAACTATCCCCTGTAAACTTATAAATTGCTTTATATTTTGTACCTTTTTTTTCACCGCTAATAATTGTTATATTCATTTTATTAAGGTGATTATCTAATAACACCTTATAAGTTCCTCTTTGAACAATCTGTTCGTTTTTGGAAACGACGAATGAATTCCCTTCAAATTTAACGAAAGGTAAATTTTCTATATCGTTATTAACAGTGTCTTTACCTTGATAATATGTGTATTGCCAAATTCCTTCAAAGTTTTTAGATTCTTTCATTTTTTTTGCAGATTCTTCTAAAT
>CALGLM010000450.1 GCA_937930275.1 uncultured Ignavibacteria bacterium | reverse complement strand
TTTTGATTACGGATTTGCCGGTAAAATTGATACTTTGATATGGATTAGAAAAACTTTTGTTTACGGGAGTACTACAAAACGAAGCGGATTAAATCCTTGGTACTTAGGAGGTAACGGTAACCAAAACGATTTAGCAAAAAATTTGTATATAGCTTCACGAAACGGCGGTGACGGAAAACCGCAAGTATTTTTAGTGCTTAATAACCACCCTACGGAATGGCGCGGAGTATGGGTAAATTCTAATCATCCTAATCAAGTGTTTAGAGATTATACCGGAAAGGCAATGGATAAAACGGCACAAAATGACGGACGAGTCGAATTATGGGCTCCTCCTCGCGGGTATGCCGTTTATGTTCCCGATACTACTCATTCCATAAACCATGCACCGGTTTTACAAGTAATTTCCGATTATATTGCATATACGGGTTCAATGTTTAGCATTAAACCGATTTTTGCAGATGCTGACAATAACAACTTAACATTTTCTATTTCTAATAATCCAAATTGGTTAACTGTTTCCGAAACGGGAATAATTAGCGGAAGACCGGGTAACGGCGATATTGGGGAATATAATGTAATATTTAAAGTCTCGGATAATTTTAATGCTTTTGCGGTTGATACTTTTAAGGTTGTTGTATTATTAAACAGGAAACCTACATTTACGTCTTTAACTGATACGGTTGCATTTGCAACAAAAAGATTTGAAAGACAAGTAATTGCAACTGATTTAGATAATGATACATTAAAGTATTTTCTATATCAAAAACCAAATTGGTTAAATATTGATATGTTAAGCGGATTGTTAAGCGGTACACCCGCACAAGAAGATACCGGATTGTTTAATATTATCTTAACCGTAACCGATAATAAAGGAGTATATGATACAACAGCTTTTAGATTAACGGTAAAAAGTTCCGAAGATACTTTAATTGCAACTTACGGAAAACCAAAAATTGACGGTAATGTTAATTTGTCAGAAGACGATTGGTTAGAAAGCTGGTTGGTAATTGCAGATTCCGATAGCGATAGTTACTGGAGAACTCCCGATTCGCTTAATAACGAGGTATTTGCAATTTACTCAACTTGGGATTCCGATTCGTTATATGTTGGAATTGATTATTATATTAATGATAAAAATAATACATTAATGCTTTACATGGATACTAAAGCCGGAGGAATTACGAACTTTAATTCAACAATGGGTTATAACGGTGAGTATCCCAAAAATTTTAGATTTAGATCGTATGACGGAATAGATTTATTTACTGCTGCGTATTATTTAACAAAACCTTCAGCATTAATAATAAGCGGAAACAGTGCTACAAATATTTCTAATAAAATTAATTCGGCAAGGGGAATAAACGGTTACGATAGCGAATGTGCAATTTCATGGAATGATATTTATGGTCTGGGTGCCGGAATTGTTCCGAGTAATGCAGAGATAAAAATGATTGCCGTTGTTGCCGGCGGATTTAATTGGGGCGGAGGAGATTCTGCTCCGGATAACAGTGATATAGACGGTAATGCCGGACCTGATAGTCTTGTAAACTTAGCTAAAATAAGCTTTGATGTAAACGGAGACGGCATTCCTGACCCGACAATTTTTATTTCTGAAGTTAATGAAAACGGAGGCAATAAAATACCTGCCGATTTTAAATTATTTGCAAATTATCCTAATCCGTTCAATCCGAGTACTACAATTTCGTTTGCTTTGCCAAAACCTACAAATGTTAAAATAGCTGTTTATGATATGCTTGGTAGAGAAATTGCAACTTTAGTTGATAATTTTATTAATGCCGGATATCATAATGTTAGGTTTGATGCTTCAAACTTGGCAAGCGGCGTTTACTTATATAGTATTAAAACTGATTATAATTTTGCCGTTCGTAAAATGATGTTGTTAAAATAAATAAAAAATATTATTGTTAATAAGTATTATTATCGGGGCTATTTAAGTTTTAAGTAGCCCCATTTAATTAATACGAGTATTATTTATGCAATTGTAAAATATTTTCCCTAACTTTTCCGCTTAAAATAATTAATAAAAATATTGCAAAAAAAATAATTAATTATTAGTTGTTTTATTGCTTTTATATCAATCTGTTATCACTTTGCTATTTGCAAATACGTAAAAAAATGTTATTTTTCTTTTGCAAAAAAAGGATTGACATGAAATATATTATTTGGTTATTTCTTTTTTCAAGTATTATTGCAAATAATGAAATAGATAGCCTTAATAAATTACTTAACAACGCTGATAGCGAAAAACGTTATGAAGTGTTAACAAAACTTATTAACATTTCATACAAACAAAATGATACGTTAAAAGCTATTAAATATGCGGATATGCTGATATCCGAACTAAATAAAAGCCGCTATCCGGGTAAAATTAATTATTACTACAAACCTATAGAAGTATATAAAAACTTTAACAGAATAGATAAGTTTGAAAATATTTCCTCAGATATAATTCAAAAAAGCAAAAACTATAATAATTCCGAATTTAGAAAAATATTTAAACTGTTAACCGATTATTATTACAAAGGCGGGTTATATAACAAAAATATCAGACTGGTAAAACGACTATTTGAAGCAAGTTACCATAAAAAGGAATTAAACAGTCTGGCAATTTTTGTAAAATCACTCGCTCAAAATTATATTCTTACGGGCGAATTGGATTCGGCGGAAATTTTTGCAAACAAAAACATAGAACTTAGGTTAAAATTAAAAGATACTGCTGCATTAGGACATGCTTATAATGCACTTGGTGTTATTTATTGGAAAAAGGGAGATTTATTAAATGCTCATTTAAGCTACACTAAAGCCGAGTATTTTTGTATTGCGGGTAAAGATACGTCTATTTTACTTTTAACTCTTAATAACTTAGGACTTGTATTTCAAAGGTTAAAGTATTATCAAAGAGCAGAAGAATATATGCAAAGGGGACTTGTTTTTGCTAAACAAAAACAAGATTACTACGGTACGGCTTATACTTTTAGAAGGTTGGCTGATTTGTATTTGGAAATAAATCAATTTGATAAAGCAAAGATGTTTTTAGATTACTCGTTAGAGTATTACAAACTTGCCAAAAGAGATTTATTGTTGACGGATGTTTATTATCTATACGGTAAGTTATATCAATCAGATTTGAATTTTAAAGAAGCCTTAAAATATTATAACATGGGTTTAAATAACAAAGATAAAATTTTAGATAAATTTGTAATTGCTTTGTTGTTAACAAAAAGAAGTGAAATTTACTTAATAGATAAAAAATACGATCTGGCATTAAAAGATGCGGAGGAAGCATTAGAAATTTCATCGGGAAATAGGTATTCGGTTATTCAAAGGGATAATTATTTTAATTTGTATAAAATAAACAAAGCGCTTAAAAACTTTGAAAAAGCAGTAGATTATTTGGAAAAGTACAATCAGCTTAAAGAAAAAATATTAAATGAAAATATAGTAAATTTAATAAACGAAAGGGATATTAAAAGTTCTATTGAAAAATCGACCGAAATTAGCCGAAGGTTAAAAAAAGAGAACGAGTTACAAAAAACAATTATTGATAACAATAAAAAGATTTATGATTTTTATAGATACTTAGCACTTATAATAGGTATATCATTTATTGTAATATCGTATCAACTATATAAAGTTCGTAAGCTTAATAAGGAGATAAAAATAAAAAATCAAAATTTATTATCGGTTAATGACGAACTTGTAGAAAAAAACAGTCAACTTGCTTTGGCAAATGATACAAAGCATAAACTGTTTTCTATTATTGCGCATGATCTGAAGAATCCTTTTTTTAGCATAATTGGTTTTGCAACCATTATAAAAGAACATGCCGAAAAATCGGGGTTACAAGAGATTAAAGAGCATGCAGATATATTACTTTTTTCTTCTCAATCGTTAGTAGATATGATTGATAACTTATCGAAATGGGCAAGACTTCAACAAGAAAGTATTACTCCTAATTATACAAACTTTAATGTTGTTGACGAGATAAATAGCATAATAAATCAAAATAACTTAAACGTAAAACTAAAAGAAATAACAATAGAGACAGAATTTAATATAGATACAGCTATTAATGCAGATAAAGAAATGACCAAAACAATAATTAGGAATTTGTTTTCAAACTCAATTAAGTTTACGCCAAACGGGGGTTCAATATTTATCGGCTGTAAAAAGGAAAACGGAAATTTAGTGTTATCTGTTAAAGATAGCGGTCGAGGTATATCTGAAGATGTAATTAAAGCTATATTAAATGATGATAAAATTAATTCGGTAAAAGGAACAAACAATGAAAAAGGGAGCGGCATAGGTTTAAAGGTTTGCAAAGATTTTATTGCTGCCCAAAAAGGAAGTTTAGCTATTAACGGTAATTTGGGTAAGGGTGCGGAATTTATTGTAACATTACCCCTAAATTAAGTTTTCGGTCGGTTGGCTCGGTAATTTATTGCATAGTTTTAGTTAGATTAAAAGGTTAAGCATAAGTTAAATTTATAAGGGGTAATTAAAATGAAGATAACCGATAATTCGGTCTTGCCGTTTATTTTTCTGGTAATAATTATTTATGTTTTAGTTTATATTTATATGGAATCTTTATTCCTTAATAGTAAACCGTATGTTCCGTTTAAAAATGCTTACGTTCTAAAGGAAAATGAATCAATTTCACCCAAAAACAGCATTGATATTTTAGGTAGTAAAGATTTTTTGAAACGAGATTCTACGAATTTTTTTTATAAATATTTAACTAATACCTGGTTAAAGTTGCAAAAAGGAATGGGTAAAGAAACCGTAAAATCAATAATCGGAATTCCCGTTCATACTGAAAAAGGTTTGACCGAAATTTGGTATTATAAAGATGAACACGGATATGACGGAACAGTTTTATTTTACGAAGAAAAAGTTATTAATTTTAGAGTTCCGAATTATTAAAATTCGTTGGCTATCCCAAAATGAATAAACCCTTCGTTTATATTTCCGCCGCCGGCAATTGCGTAACTTACTTTTAGTACTCCGACACCCGTTTCTAAACTTAAGCCAAACCCGTAACCATATTTGTATAACGATTGTTTTTCGGTTTGAGTTGTATTATCCGAATTCCTCAAAACATATCCGTTATCAAAAAAAATAAAAGCATATGACCTTCGGGTTAATAACGAGCGAAATTCCAAGTTAGACCAAAGTACTCTATTTCCTAAAAATTGTCGCTCTCTGTATCCCCGCAAAGTATTATTACCCCCAAGTTCAAATAAATCACTTACTTCTATTAAGTCGCCTTTTAATTCTTTACCGTGCATTGTTAATGCAATTATCTGTCTGTAAAAAAGTTCGTAAAACAACTCAAAATCAACTTCGTATTTTTGCAGTTCTATTTTAGTTTTTGTATCAACCGTTAAATATTTTAATGGACCGCTAATTTTTTTTGTACTAAATTTATAGCCCGTATTAAAAAACACTCCTTTTCTCGGGGCATAAAAATCATCACGAGTATCCATAACAAAACTTAAACCGGTTGAAATTGTAGTAGAATTATATACTGTAAATTTTGAATATAAATTTTCGGTAGGAATAGTAGAGTTAAAGGATAAATTTAGTAATGCCGAAATATCTTCTGTTGCCAAATATTCAAGACTTCCTCCGTACGAACGTTGGACGTACAAAGTGTCTTGTTTTTTTTGATATAAATTTAAGTTTATATTAAAAGGGTAATCAAATACCCATGGCTCTAAGTATTTTAATTCAAACTCTTGACTGTGCCTATTAATTTGCTGCCATTTTATATTAGCACCTCTTCCAGTACCGAAGATATTCCGTAAGTTTATATTTATAAATCCAACAAAGTAACCTTTTTCGTTATCGTTTGCTCCGGGAACGTATCCTAAAACTCCGTCAAAATTATTAGTCTCGGCTTCTTTAATACTTATTTTTAAAATTCCTTTTCCGTTTTTACCGATAAAATATTCGGGAATTTGAACAGGTTCAAAAAAACGTAACCTATTTAACCTATTAGGGATTAAATCGATTTTTTCTTGATTGTAAGGTTCTCCTTCTTCAATTCCGATTGCACGTTTTATCACAAAAACTTTAGTTTTAGAGTTCCCTTCTACCAAAATGCTATCTATTCCGCTTTTTTCTTTTTTATTAAAGTCTAAATAAAGTGTTGCATAATTTACTTCTTCAACACTATCGGGTTCTGAAATAATACTTTTAATTTTTATTGACGAGAAGGGATGACCGGAATTTTCGAAATCGGTTAAAATTTCGGCAAAAGAATTTTCTATTGTTCCTTTGTTTAATCCCTCCTCTTGTAAAAATGAAAGCTTTTCTTTAACGGATATACTATCGGTACTATTTAATCCGTAAGAAACAATGTCTTTTATAATAGTTTTATAACCTTCGTCCAAATAAACGAATATATCCGCAAAAGAACTATCTTGAGGTATAAAAACAGCTATGGAATCAAAGCGAAAACTATAATAAGATTTATTTATTAACGTTTGTGAAATTGTTCTTTTTAACGAGTCGGTTGTGGATGAATCTATTTTTGTATTAATAAATTTTGTGGTTACGTTATTAAAAATTTCCGCATTCAATTTTTTTGTAAAAACATTAATATTTTTTACTTGTTGCGAAAAAGCTATATTAAAAGAAAATAAAACAAATAAAACAAAATTACTAAATAGTCGGACTGTCATCAATTAATTTCATTTTTTTACCGATAGGTTCTACAATAACGGAATTAATAAGAGGTGATATTGTATCATAATCAAAATTACATGTATCTAAAACCGAAGCATTATATGCACCAAGTGCAGAAGCAATTTTAATAAATTCATCGTAAACAAGGTCTTTTTCTAAACCGTAGGCTAAACCGGCAACAAAAGCATCGCCACTTCCTGTTGCATCTATTGGATTAACTTTTGGGTTTGTTATTTTATAATGGAAATTAAATTTAGAACAATATGTATAATTTGCTCCGTTTGTAATAAAGGCAAGCTTAATATCTTTTTTATATAATTCTTTTAAATAATTTGTGTAATCGTCTTCGTTATTTAATGAAACTTGCAACGAAGATTTTATTTCCTCTACATTATTATGAATTACGGTAGGTTTTGCCTTAATACATTCTTCAAGGTGAATTCCGTATGTATCTAAAATAGAAACTTTATCATACTTGTTAGCTAATTCAATACCATAGGGGAAAATAAAATCCGTGCTACTATTTGGAGAACTTCCCGAAAATATTACAATTGAACAATTCATTATCATTCGTTCAAGTTTTGATGCAAAATCGTTAGCTTCCGAATCGGAAATTATGGGATTGGGAGGAAATAGAGTAGTAGCGGAATTTTCGGACATATCAATTGCCACTACTGCTTCACGAGTATTAGCTTTAGATGAAACAGCATAAAAATTAATATTCTCTTCGGTTAAAATTCTTCGTAAATCTTTACCGGTTTGTCCGCCTAAATAAGTAATAGCTTGGTTATTAATACCAAGTTTGTTAAGCTGGCGGCTAACATTAATTCCTTTTCCGCCTGATTTAAATTCTTCTTTAATGCTTCTATTATTGCTGTTTAAATTAAGTTCTGCAAAATAAAGCCTTTTTTCTAATAATGGGTTAAGTGTTACCGTTAAAATCATAATTCAATCTATAATTATTGTCTGTATCTAAACCAATCTCCAAACACTCTGTTTGCCAGTCTATACTCGCCAAATCCGGTTTCGTCAACAAAAACAAAACTTCGGTTTAAAGTATAATATTCCCATATCTCATAAGGTTTGCTATCATACTCAAACGGGTGACGTTCAACATTATTTGGTGGTCCGAGCAAAATATAAACCATCCCCATATCAGTCTTCCATCCTTCCATATAAGTTTTAAATTTTTCGTTGGAAAATGAAATACGTCTATAATACTCGTTAAAAACTTCATTTTCAATTGTATTTGGCGTAGGATCTTTTGTTTTCCAAAAAGCTTTAAATCTATTCAGCTTTTCTTCATAACTTTTACCGTCTTCAATAAAACTTTGTTCGTCGCCTACGGCTATATATACTAATTGATCAATAGCTTTATCTAAATCGGTAATAGATGAAGGAAATCCCGAAATGTTGGAAAAGAACCTTTTAACCATACTTTTGGTAACTTCTCCTTTTGAATCGGATATTTTAACAACAAGTACGTATTCGCCTAAAGCAAGTTTTATGTTTTTTAATGTCTTAAATATTCTGTTTTTGTCTTTGTTTATTTTTAATGTGTCTTTTGTATTAAATATTTCGTCTTGTTTTTTATCTAATACCGAATAATTAATTAATACCGATTTAGAAGTATCACTAAAAATATCATAAAAAAATGTAAAAGTAGAATCGGAACCGGCAATTAACCTTGAAACATTCGGTACAATTTGATTATCTACCATTCCTTTTACTAAAATAATATCACTTAAATTTAGTTTATCGTTAAAATCGGATACATTAATATTTGCTTCGGTCAATCCGTTTTTATTTGACCCTTTGTCTATTATTTCACATCTCAAGGAATATTTACCCGGGGCAAGATTAAAAGAAGTATAAAAATATTTAAAATTTTCTTTTGAAAGATATTCGTCAGCGTTGGCTGCTTTAACTTCCTGATTCCATAATTTTTCTGCAAATATAGTTTTTTTATCTTCATCCGCAAATATTATGGAAATGCTAAACTTAGATTTGTATGACTCACCGTCTTTAATAAATTTTAAAGTATGATAAGGAATTTGCAAAAATATATCGACCTTAGTTTTTGCTGTTTCTGTTGATTTATAATTGGCAACTTCCAAATAAAAACCGGGGTTTACTGCATATGGGCTTTCTTTTGACGAATTTTCCACCTGCCCAAATACGGGGTAATAGAAAACAAGTAAAATTATAACGAAAAAAATATTTTTCATTTTGTTATCTCCGGTTAATTATGCAATTTTACCAAACAAGTCGTACTCGTCACAATCTACAATCTTAACGTTATAAAACTGTCCAAGCTTTAATGTATTATCTTTTTTATTAATTAAAACTTCGCAATCAACTTCCGGTACGTCTCGGCTGCTTCTTGCAGTATAAAAATCATCTTCTTCGTTATCAATTAATACCGTTATTTCTTTATCAACATATTTTAGGTTCTTTTCGTATGATATTTGTTCCTGTATTTCCATTATTTGGTTTTTTCTGTTGTCCTTTTCTTCTTGCGGAATGTTATCGCCTAACGGAAATGCAACCGTGTCATCTTCAACCGAATAATCAAAAACTCCGAGTCTATCAAACTTGAACTCTTGAATAAAATTCAATAATTCTTCAAAACGTTCTTGTGTTTCGTTAGGATACCCTACAATAAACGTGGTGCGTAAGGTTATATCCGGTATTCTTTCTCTTAGTTTGTTTAATAGATCAATTGTACGTTTTTTTGATATACCGCGCCTCATCGATTTTAGTACATCGTCATTTATGTGTTGCAAGGGGATATCTAAATATTTACATATTTTTTTGTTATTTGCAATTTCTTCAATTAAATCATCAGGAAAATGAGAAGGGTAAGCATATAGTAACTTAATCCACTCAATACCTTCAATTTTGCTAAGTCTATTTAATAATTCGGCAATATTTCTTTTACCGTAAATATCTTTTCCGTAGTCCGTAGTATCTTGACCTATTATTAGTAATTCTTTTACTCCTTTTTGCGCTAAATGGGTTGCTTCTTCAATAAGCGATTCCATTGACCTGCTTACATGATTCCCCCTCATTAACGGAATTGCACAAAACGAGCAAGGATTATCGCATCCTTCCGAAATTTTTAAGTAAGCAAAATGTTTGGGTGTTAAAAGTTCTCTTTCACCCAAAAGTTCGGTTTTTAAGTTTAATTTTAGTTCATTTAAAATTTTATCATATTCTTCTGAACCAAAATAAGCGTCAACTTCCGGTATCTCTTTCTCTAATTCGGATTTATACCTTACCGGCAAACATCCTGCAGCAATAACTTTTTTAACTTTGCCTTCTTTTTTTAATTCTACTCCTTCCAAAATGGCGTCAATAGATTCTTCTTTTGCGTCTTTAATAAAGCCGCAAGTATTAATTATTAAATAATCGGCTTCTTCGGCGTTTTCTACCAAATCTATATTATTCAACTTAAGTTGATTAATTAATCTTTCCGAATCAACAGTATTTTTTGAGCAACCTAATGTTACTACCGCAACTTTTTTCATAAATTCCTTTAAGTAATAAATTAGTTATTATAACAACATTAATATACGTTCTGTTTCAAAAAGTATAAAACTTATAACGCAGATAAATATTTGAAGTAGAGAAATATTATCGGTGCAGTAAATAAAAGTGAATCGAATCTATCAAAAATTCCGCCGTGCCCCGGAATTATAGAAGAAGAGTCTTTTACGCCGCTATCTCTTTTTATTAAACTTTCAATTAAATCGCCTATTTGTCCAAATATTCCGGTAATTATACCGATTGCAATAGCATCTTGCCAACTAAGAAAATCAATAAAAAATGATTTTAATGCTACTACCGAAACAATTGAAAAAACAAATCCTGCAAATGCACCTTCCCAGCTTTTATTAGGGCTTACTCTTTTGAACAATTTGTGTTTACCGAAAGGAGTTCCGATAAAAAAAGCTGCCGAATCACAAACCCAAATCGTAATTAATACGCTTAATATAATAAGCCCGCCACGATTATAAATAAAATTAGAATAATTAAATAATTCGCGAATTTTTACTAAGGAAGAAGCAAATAAACCGACATAAAAAATACCGGTTAACGTTGTTCCCGTATTAAAAATAGCAGAATTTTTATTCCTAAATAATTCTGTTAAAAGTACTATAAGCACAACCGAATAAACAATCGTTTCAAAATCAATTAAGTTATAATAAGAATTTATTAAAATCACAGAAACCGCAATAAATCCTAAGTATTTATTAGCATAAGCTGTTTTTTTTGATGCCATTTTATAAAATTCGTAATAAGCCGTTAAACCTATGAACAATGCAAATGCTAAAAAAGGGAGCCTTCCGTAATAACACAAAAATATTATTAACGGAATGGCTGCCAATGAAACTAAAATTCTTGTTATTGTATTTCCTTTCATTTATTCTTCTGTTTCTTCTTCAAAATCAATTTTTTTATTATTAATATCGTTAATTATGGCAGTAGCTTCTTCTGCATCTTTCTTTTTAACAAAAAGTTTAATGATTGATAAATCACCGCTTGCCGGAAAATTACGGTCTTTTTGAGACCAAACTAAAGCCTCTATATCCGCACTTTCCAAATTTGTTTTAAGCATTTCTGCTTCGTACTCTTCACTGCAAGTGTAAACTATAATCCAGTCTTTCGGATTAAGTAAATTTCCTTCAAATTCTTCGTTGGAAATTAGTTTTTCGTTGCAATCGGGGCATACCTCAATCCCTTCAACGTATTCATATTCACAATTTGGACAAATCATACTGCCTCCCTACTGTTTTGTTTGAGATGTTTTAGTATATATTGCATTAAAAATGTAAATAATATAATTAATACGGCAAAAATAAATAAATCATTTGTAAGGTTGTTTTGACTAAGCATTTCTTTCTGTTCGTTATCGGATATATTAAAAACATTCATAACAAAAACAGAGAAAAAATTGTTTGAAAAATGTAGAATTACCGAAATTAATATTGAATCCGTTACATAAACCGAAAAACCGAAATACATGCTTAACAGTACTAAAGGAATAAAACCGTATGGGTTAAAATGGTAAATACTAAAAATAAAGGAAGTTAAAAATATTGCCCAAAATGTTTTTAATTTATATTCAAAACTTTTTTGAACTAAGCCTCTAAATAAAAATTCTTCGCATATTGCCGGTGTAAGTGCCGCAAAAATAATGATACCTATAAATTCAAACGGATTGTTGGCTATCATTACTTTGTTGTAAACAGCGTCTAAATTGCTATTTAAAGTATCCAAAAATTGTTTAACCGAATTAAATGTTTTATTTCCTTTTGCAAGGTACTCAATAAATATTGTCTGAAAAGACATTATATATTGTAAAATGGGAGTTAAAAGTATAAAGCCCGCAAAAAGTAAGCCCCCTAATTTTAAATCAAGTTTTTTAACCCGTAAAATTTTTGTTAGATCCTTATAAACATACTTAGTAATTACTAATGTGGGAAAAAGCATGAATAAAATTTGTCCGCCAATAGTAAGCAGTCTAAACATAATTATTTCAAATGAAGTGAATTTTTCAATTTCAAGGCTGCTAAGTCCAAAAATTAGTAAGTATATTACCGAACCGGCAAGCTGATAAATAAAAAATATTAAAACAGCCGAAATTATCCCCGTAAAAAAAGGAGGGATTTTAGGGGTTTCGTTAAAATTATTGTCTTCTAAATTATCTTCCATGTAGTAATAATAAATTTTTTGTTTATAAATATACTTAATTTATGTAATAAATAATATAATAAAATTATGGCAGAAATCAACCCTGTATTGGATATTATTAAATTTAATGTATTTTAGATATAGTAAGTTTTTTACCTCATATTAAACTTTTTACCTAATTTTTTCGATTATACTTATTATTAACTAAATTTTTACAAAGTAATGACAATAAACAACTGGGATCCCTCTAAAGGGGATTACAAGAAAATTAACGCTTCAAAAGATAGAAAGCACTATTTAAATAAAGTTAAAAAAGATAAATATGGTGTTTACATATTAGTATTAATAATTTTAGTAATTCTATTTTTATCATTCTACCACTTTTAAGGTTTTATAAATGAAACACTTTAAGAAAATATTTGTGCTACTTGTTTTTTTATCATTTAACGGTTTTGCACAAGAAAAATCTTTACTAAATTTAAATTTTGGTTCGGATTTAGTAAGTAGATATATATGGAGAGGAATGGATTTAGGCGGAAATCCTTCTACACCGCAATTTCAACCGTTTTTAAATTTTGATTTTAACGTATCTTGTAATAGTACTGTTACTTTAGGTGCATGGGGATCTTATGGATTTACCGGCAGTTATAGCGAAAGTGATTTATCTTTAAAATATGCATACAGTAATGAAAATTTAGGCACAATTTCAGCTTCGGTTATCGATTTTTACTTTCCTTATGAAAAGTTAGATTTTTTTAATTATGACAATGACGGTACAGGTTCGCATATTGTTGAAATGGACTTAGCATATGACGGTGCAAGTGATTTTCCAATCCATTTATTAATTGCCAATAACTTAATTAATAGAGTTGAAGGAGATAAATCATTATATGCAGAAATCGGTTATACTGTATTAGTAAAAGATTATTCGTTATATTTTGTTGTAGGCGGAGCTAACGGTAAAAGTTTTTGGAATCAAGTTAACGAAGACGGATTTAAATTGACTAACTTAGGGGTCACAGCTTCAAAAGTTATAAAAATTTCGGATAGTTTTTCTTTCCCCGTATGGATAAGTTATGTTGTTAATCCACATTTAAAAACATCATACGTTTTTGCTAAAGTAAATTTATTTTAGGATAAAACTAAATAATAAATCGAGGCATATTAATAATAATGACCTCGATTTATTTCATTAAAATAACCAATCAATTACAATCCGTATTCAAAACCTATTCTAATTCCGTTTTGAAAACCCCAAACATATCTGGTTGTAAAAGATAGAGATGAAATTATTCTTGCACCAAGTCCAAACGATGCCGTTAAACCGTTTTCACTTAAATCCGTTCTATCGTTCGGTGTGTTAATTTGGTACTTGGTAAAAGCATAACTTAAGTTAATGATATTAAAAAAATCTCTACCAAGAATCATTGTGTTTTTACTTTCAAATCCTACTTCTGCCCTATAAAAATTAGATAGATTTGATTTTTCACCCCAATGGCTTCCTGTAAAAACGGACCCCGTTAATTGCCAAATCACTTTTTCGTGATTAAATGAATAGACTTGTTTGGAGAGGGAAACCCCGTAATATTCCCCGTTTTTACTTAATTGATATATGGGTGAAATTGAAACGTTTTGGGCAAAAATTAAACCCGCAAATAGAAAAAACAGTACTAAAATAAATTTCTTTGTCATATTATTCTCCGGTTTACTCGAAAAATAAATTACTGAATTTTATAATTAGAAGTTGTGATTAATATCACAATAAGCAAAAGAAAATTTTGAATAAAAAGAGGAATAGCGAATGGTTGATATGCTAATAATAATTTATAAAACAAAAGCGGATAGAAAGAATTTTAGTTAAATAACATCTCCTTTCATATCCGCTTAATAACAAAAATTAAACTAATTTTATATTTAATTCATAATGTTAAATTAGGTTAATATTCTATAAGTGTTCCTTGTCTTTCTTTGGCTTTTTTCTCCCACGTTAAGACAGTGGTTTTTAAGAAATCCTCTTTATCGGCAATAAGCTCTGCCATGTTAAGACCGATAAATTTTTGAGCTTTATCTTTTGTGGAAATATCTGCAAGCACTAAAGGATATTTAACATTGTGTTTTAATAAAACTACGGCAACTAATCTTCTTGCTTCTTCTGCTTTTTGAATTGCCGTACCTAAAACTCTAAAAGCTTCTGCCGGGCTGTGGAAACCGAGTGCATTTGCGGCGGCAACCCAATCCCATCTCCATTGTGCGTGTCTAATTAGCTGTAATACGGGTTTCATCTCTTCTTCTGTAGCACCGTTATCCCAAGCAGTTTTTGCTTCCATATGAACAGTAGCCAGCGATTTTTCGACTAATCTTCTTAATGATTCTAATTTATCCTGTCTATCGTACACATCTCTAATTAAATCTTCGGTTTTTACTCGGTGGCATACTTGGCAAGAATTTTCAACATTATTAAGGGGACTTTGTATGTGGTGATCAGTATATTTAACGCCTCCTTCTGATTTATATGGCATATGGCAGTCAGCGCAAGATACTCCGCGTTTATAGTGAACTCCTGTAGTAAAGAGTTCGTAATCGGGATGTTGGCCTTTTAACATTGGGGTTTTGCTAAGTGCATGCTTCCAATCATAAAAATTTAAGCTATCATAGTAAGCTTCCATTTCGTCTGCACTAAGCCCTTTATCCCAAGGAAATACTAAAT